>JAZUBE010000143.1:0-3910 GCA_045638325.1 Eubacteriales bacterium | reverse complement strand
ATCCTGGTTGAACTCGATGAGATCAGGGTTCTTAAGAAGCTCAAGAGTAGCCTCGTTCATGTTACGAACGTCACAACCGATCATAAGAGCAGTTCCGAGAACGCTCCAGATAGCGAAGTGAGTTCTGTACTCAAGATCGGTACATCCGGATACAGCAACGTTACCCTTACCGTACATACCGCAGATAAGCATATCGATATCGTTGTAACAACCGGTAGCGGAGTAGGGCCACAGCTTCAGCTGGCTGTTGGTAAGATCACGGAAGGAACCGAAGGAGTCATTGATGTCACCGGTAGAACGGTACAGGTGAGCACCGGTGGAACGGATCCATGTCTGAACGTCCTCAGCACCCCAGTTACAAGCAGAGAACACGATGTCACGTCCGGAAGCCTTGAGAGCCATAGACATTCTGTTGTAGAGGTTACGGCCGGGTACGTTGGGCTTGTAGCAGTTATCGTACTTCAGGTAGTCAACACCCCACTCAGCAAAGGTCTTGGCATCGATGAACTCGTACTGATAGCTTGCGGGATAGCCTGCACAGGTAAGAGGACCGTCGCAGGAGTACATACCGAACTTCAGTCCCTTAGAGTGGATATAGTCGGCAAGAGCCTTCATTCCGCTGGGGAATTTCTCAGGATCAGCAACAAGTCTGCCATCTGCATCTCTTCCGGATTTGATGAGATTGCCCTTTTCGTCTTTCTCATCTCTTACGGACCAGCAGTCGTCGATTACAACGTACTCGTATCCTGCGTCCTTAAGTCCGGTAGCAACGATAGCATCAGCGGTCTCCTTGATGAGATCCTCATTGATGTTGGTACCGAAGGTGTTCCATGAGTTCCAACCCATAGGCGGTCTTTTGATAATCATAATTTCCTCCATAGCCGATATGGCGATTCGTTTTAGGCCTGTTTTTGACCAGTTAATTTATGGTATCATATCGGAGAACAAATGTCAATAAATAAAGTGATTTTCATGTAATATTTTTGTCATCTTCATGCAAGATTTCCGAGAGTTACAACAGCATCTCGGCAAATGAGCCTGCAGTGTTCGTTTATGTAATAAGCAGTGTTCTTATTACACAGACGTCCGCCATGTTCCTCGGGAAGAGGGGAGCGTTCCTCAATTATCAGATAATAATTTTGTTTACCGTTATCCTTATATGCGGCACTTCCACCAATATAATTGGAGGTTTTAAGACCTTTACAGGAATGTATCATGTGTGATATATCATTGAATGAATACACAAACAATCCTCGGTTTGTCTGAGTGCCGGGAGTGGAGTAATCTTCGGTGTTTTGCCTGAGTTCGATTGCTGAAAATACAGGTGTGTCGAGCTTTTTTACAAATATCTCACATTCTCCGCATCCTGATACATATAACTGAACAAAAAATTTTTCTCCTTCAGAATTAAAACCGATCTTATTTCCTGCATCTCTAAGTATCGAACGTATAACATCAAGGGAATGGGATCTGTCATTTTCAAGATTATCAAAATCAAGGGAATATGCTATCATATCATCTTCATTAAGCATGAGCTTAAGTGTATCTTTGCCAATCTTAAGTATATCCATATCTGTACCTCTTTCCAAAGTATATTCATTGAATCATCATACTATTATTATAATCCGGAAACAGAGAAAATGTAACCCCTAAAAATATGGAAAGACGGGGAGATAAGGGAAAGGAGCCCTTAGGGCTCCTTTGAGGTATCAGGCGTTTTCACGCTCGAAATAATATTTCTTATTGTGAGATGAGATACTCATTACAAATCCGAGATAGATGTACACAGCAAGCATGGATGAGCCACCGTATGAACAGAACGGCAAAGTTATTCCTACAACCGGAAGCATTGCAAGACACATTCCGATGTTTTCAAGAGTCTGTGCAACGAATAATGTACATATACCCATGCAGATCAGCGCACCATAATCCTTTCTCGCATGTCGTGCGAGGATTATAAGGCGAATCACAAGTACAGCCATAAGGATTATATAAGCAGAACCGCCTATGAAGCCGAGCTTTTCGCAGAGTACTGCAAAAATAAAATCGGATTCTTTCTGAGGAAGTGTGGTAAACACAGAACCTCCGAAGAGACCTGCGCCGAACATTCCGCCTGCGGATATTGCTGCGCGGCTGAGGAGCGGTTGATAACCAACATCCTGGGGATCAAGCTCAGGCGAGAAACCGAAAATTATTCTCTCCTGCTGATACAACTTCATATGGGACCAAAGAACAGGAGAAAGCACTGCAACAAGTGCAAACGCACCGGCGAAGTACCACAGTGAGAGACCGCCGCAGTAGAGCATAACAGCCATGATAGTTGCAAATACCAGAGTTGAACCGAGATCACCGGTAAGTAGTACTAACCCCATAATAATACCGCCGTGTATTGCAAGCATTATTACGTTTTTTATATGATTTATATTTCCTTTGACACGGTCGATGTGACGGGAAAAGGTGATGATAAAAGTGATCTTTACAAATTCAGACGGCTGAATGGAGAAGGGAAGTCCGGGTATCCACAGCCAATTCTTATTACCCATTCCGTTATCAACACCGAAAAGAAGAACAGCCATCATAAGACCGATCGATAATAGGAATATGGGAACAGTCATTTTTGATATAAGCGCATCATAGTCGATATACGCAAGGATAAGCATTACGATGATACCGAGAACAGATGCGGTAGTCTGAACGATAAAGTGCTTTATTCCCCATACATCCGAAGCGCCGTAGAGTACGAGGAGGCTAAGTATATTCATACCGAGAGCGCAGAAAACTATAATATAGTCAAGCTGCTTCAGTCTCTCTTTAAGAGAAACAGAAAATTCCTTTATACAGATCTCCCCCAATCACAAAAACATTATAAATCCCGAAGTAGCCGATCAAATAATCGGCTACTTCAAAGAAAATCTTAATATGCTTTACCGAAGCAAACCATCTTGGTCGCTTTTTTGCCACAGCAGATACAGGTATCTGAGAGCTGCTTCTGATCAAAGGGAATACAGCGTGAACCTACGCCGGTCTCTTCCTTGATCTTATCCTCGCATTCCTCATCACCGCACCACATGGCAAATACGAGTCCATCACCTTTTTCAGCAAGAGCTGCATTGATCTCATCAAGGGTAGTGCAATAGTAAGAACGAGCCTCTCTGTTAGCGAGAGCCTTCTCATAGAGACCGGATCTTACAGCCTCAAGACGCTCTGCAGCCATCTTCTCAAGCTCATCCATGGAAACGAATACTTTCTCGCGGTTGTGACGTGTTACCATTACACACTGACCACCTTCGATATCGCGAGGACCAAGCTCAACACGGAGGGGCACACCCTTCATTTCGTACTCAGAGAACTTCCATCCGGGGCTGTTATCGGAATCGTCAAGCTTTACACGGAAGCCTGCAGCTGCAAGTCTGTCCTTAAGAGCATTAGCGGCATCAAGAACACCTTCTTTATGCTGCTGTACGGGAATAATTACGATCTGGATAGGAGCGATGGAAGGAGGAAGAACAAGACCGTTGTTATCGCCGTGAGTCATGATGATCTCACCGATCATACGTGTGGTGCAACCCCATGATGTCTGGTGAGGATGAACGAGCTTGTTTTCCTTATCTGTATATGTGATATCGAAAGCCTTTGCAAAACCGTCACCGAAGTAGTGGGATGTAGCAGCCTGAAGAGCCTTACCGTCGTGCATAAGAGCCTCGATAGCATAGGTGTCTTCAGCACCGGCAAACTTATCGGAGGGAGTCTTTACGCCCTTGATAACGGGGATTGCAAGATCATTCTCGTGGAAATCTGCGTACACATTGAGCATCTGTACAGTCTCAGCAACAGCCTCTTCTGCAGTCGCATGCATGGTGTGTCCTTCCTGCCACAGGAACTCTCTTGAACGGAAGTCGGATCGTAGCCA
>JAZUBE010000142.1:0-12179 GCA_045638325.1 Eubacteriales bacterium | reverse complement strand
CCTGTGTTGTTTACAACCTGCTTTTTAGAAGGCCATGTAACCTTCTTCACTTCGGACTTTGTAGCCTTAAGATAAGATGCAATCCTTTTAAACAAATTATCCTTTTTGTCCTTATCAGCCATCTTAGTCACCTTTTCCTTTTCTACAAATTACTTTGTTTCCTTATGCATTGTGTGCTTACGGCAGAAACGGCAGTACTTGTTCATTTCAAGACGATCGGGATCGTTCTTCTTGTTTTTCTTGGACTCGTAGTTTCTCTGCTTGCACTCGCTGCATGCCAGTGTGATCTTGACTCTCATTCTATCGGCACCTCCTTATAAATTCGGGTCTTGCCCGTAATCGCCGTCTGTGCGGCGTGTACCTCCCTCAATTTTGAGAGCGCAAAAAAAGAACCCTCTTTGAGGTGATAACATTATATCACACCGTAAGGGTTCTTGTCAAGAGTTAATTTATATAATTATATACCGATTTTGCACACTTGCGAACAGTTTTCAATCAGTCCCATGTGCTTTTCACACCGATACCCGAAGTGTTCAGATAATCGATAAGATCACCGAGGATCGCGGTATTGGTTTCGGACACACCATGGAGCAGATATACAGCACCTTTATGGGCATTTCTCGTGCAAAGATCAAGCGCTTCGGCGTGGGGCTTCTGATTATTCACATCATAATCGAGATATGTATAACTCCACAGTACACTCTTATATCCGAGATTCTGTGCTGCAGCAAGGGATCTTATGGAATGCTCTCCCATAGGGGGACGGAAAAGGAACATCTCGTACCCGTAATTTTCCTTTATGTAGTTGTGGAGCTCCATGATCTCTCGCTCCATCTCTGCCACAGAAAGGTCAGGCATAGACAAATGATTTACGCTGTGGTTTGCGACGATGTGCCCCTCGTCAACCATCCTTTTAACGAGGTCGGGAGCAGATTTTGCATAATACATAGTAATGAAGAATGTACCCTTTACCCCCTTTGCATTGAGAGTGTCAAGTATTCTTCCCGTGCATCCGTACTCATAACCGAGATCAAATGTAAGATATGCAGGATCAGTCTCGGGCATAATGTATATAGCACCGTATTTTCCGTATGTATTCTGCCAGCTCGTACAGGATGTGGGACGGTTGAGAGCATCCACATGAACTCCCTGTCCCCAGCCGTGCTTTGTATTGTCCATCGCCTCAAGCTCCTCACGGGTATATGAAAGCTGAGGATAATCCGAAGGACGAGGTGTGGTAACAACAGGTGCGGGAGTAGTCGCCGGAGGAGTAGTCGTCTCGGGCACAGGTGTTGTTTCCGGCACCTGTGTTGTTTCGGGCTCCGGTGTTGTTTCGGGAGCCGGAGTTGTCTCAGGCACAGGTGTGGTTACTTCCTCAGTTGTCGTCGCTACCGTAGTCATCTCAGTTGACACGGTAGTCTCTGAAGGTTTCTTTTCATCATCTCCGCAACCCGCTGCAGAAATAATCATAGCACAAATAAGGGCTATTACAGTTATACGTTTCTTCATTTTGCAAAATAATCAAGCACAAGGCGTCTTGCAACATCGGGGAGATCGGTAATAAGTGCATCCGCACCTGCTTCGATACATCTCTGCATAACACCTTCGTCATCAACAGTCCAGGGATTAACACGAATACCTCTTATATGACACTCGCGGATAATTCCGGGAATCTCGAACACCTGCCCCCAATCCGGATGGATAGCCGATGCACCGATGAGATTCGCATAGACCCAGGGGAAAAGGATACGCTGAGCATAAAGAGGTGCTGTGGGAACAGTTGTATCTGTCTCGTGCAGTTTCATGAGATTCTTATGGTTGAACGCAGAATAATACACCTTATCCTGCATATCGTACTTTCTTGCAAGCTCGATACAAAGTGCGGGAAGTTCTTCTTCATCTGACTTGATCTCCACATTTACGGTAAGCCCCGTAGGTGCGAGAAGTTCGTATACCTCATCAAGAAGAGGTGCTTTGACAAAGCCGTATTTCTCCTTGAAATCGTCACGCTGATTATTCACATTGTACTTTTCGATCTCATCATAGGTGAGATCACGGATAAACGCCTTACCGATAGCAGGATCCCAGATATCGAAGTTGTGGTGTACGACGATCTTTCCGTCTTTTGAAAGATGCACATCAAGCTCAACTCCGTCAGCCTGCATCTCTGCTGCAAGAGCAAAAGCGGGAAGAGTATTTTCGGGAGCATAGGCGGATGCTCCTCTGTGAGCCCACACGAGAGTGCGTTCGTTAAGAGTTCTGTTTTCCATATATGTAATTCCTTTCGGGAATAAAATTCTATATCATTATTGTACACCCGAAGTAAAAGAAAATCAAGGGGATATGTCATATTTAGTCGGTCATAATCCTCCTCCAATTTGGTATACTTATTTCAAGTACACCAGCTACATTATACCACAATTTTATCTTAAAATATACTCAGATTAAGATTTTGAGGGAAATTATGAGAAATAAAAACAATAAACATCTCGGCATTGAGATAGATCCGGAACTTCATTTCAAGCTTCACTATATCGCAAAATACGAGGGACGTTCCGGTAACGGCCAAATCCTTTATCTCATTCGTAAATGTATCAAGGAATTTGAAAGTAATGAAGGAAAGATAGACGTTCCCCCGGAAATAAAATAATAATCACAGCCATCCTGTAATATGGTTACAGGATGGCTGTTTTCTTATTCGCTTTGTTCTTCTGCCACAGGGGAATCGCATTCCCATCTCATAAAGCTCATAACTCTGTTTATCTCATCTTCATTTTCGATGACAGCAGGCTGATAATTATTCCTGTACTCACCCGTATGCACATAGCAAGGAATCACTTCCGGTGCAGATTCGATCAGAGTCATGGTCTCCTTATCAACTGTAAGATTCATCTGATAAATGATGGTGCGGTTTTCCGGTCTGAACCAGTCACCGAAGCAGAAATTACCGAGAGAGTATATGATATCGACTCCATTGTAAGTCTCCATTGGCTGAAGAATATGGGGATGACTTCCGATAACAAGATCGGCACCGCCATCCACAAGCTTACGGCAAGCATCGATCTTCCACTGCTCAGGCTCATGGATCATCTCCGTGCCACCGTGAAAGAAAATTATCTGATAATCGGAGTTTTCCTTTGCTGCATCCAAACGGGTCTGTACACTATTTGCCTGATACACCGACCAAAGTCCTGTACAGATCACAGCAACAGTAAAGCCTTCTTTTTCAAGATACATAATCTCATCAGCAGTACCTGCGTAAAGACCTGCATCTTTTACGGTCTTGTATGTATCATTGTACCCTTCAATACCGTAATCCTCTGTGTGATTGTTGACAAGTGAAACACATTCGACCCCTGACGATGTGAGAATCTCAACATTTGATGTTTTGGATTTATACCAATACGCAGGACTATAATCTTTTTCCACAGGTGTAAGATCTCTGTCGGTCAAAACATTCTCAAAATTCACCACAGTAAAATCATCAGCTTCGAAAACGTGACGAACTTTTTCGAGGAAATAGGTAGGAGGATTCTTGTTGACAAAATCATTGAAATTATAAAGTTTTGTTTCATCCATATAAGATGCAAGAAGCATATCACCTGTGAAAGAAAGCTTTATATCAAAGGTATTTTTATCCGGAACAATGTCCTCATCAGTAGTTACTTCCGAATTTTCAAATCCGGACACAAAAGGATCAGCCATTGTTTCAGCAGCTGATATATTCATGGTAGATACCGGAAGATGGGAAATCTTATCTGCACTACCGCATGCCGGCAGAGACAGCAAAACGCTCAGCGCAAGAAAAAATGAAATTCTCTTATTCATACAGATCCTCCTATCAAACAATATTCAAGTAAAAAGCTCCATGCCCGAAGTCACATAGATACATGAAATTGAGGGACGATGTGATTCATCGTCCCCTATATGAATTAACATGGTATTCAGCCGATATTTACCTGAAGGATTCTTGGATTTGATTATCGGTCACCGATTCGGATGTAGTCTCTGCGATCCTTAACGGCCTTGTATGCAGGACGGATGATCTTACCGGTATTAATGATCTCCTCCATACGGTGAGCACTCCATCCGGCAACTCTCGCCACTGCGAAAATGGGAGTAAACAGCTCCTCGGGAAGTCCGAGCATTCTGTAAACAAATCCACTGTAGAAATCCACATTAGGGCTGACACCCTTGTAGATCTTACGTCTCTCGGCAATGAGATCGGATGCGATCTTTGCAGTACGCTTGTACAGATTGTACTCATCGAGAAGTCCCTTTTCCTCGGAAAGTCTGCGAGCGTACTCCTTCAGCACATCTGCTCTGGGATCGGATACTGAATACACAGCATGTCCCATTCCGTAAATGAGTCCCGCACCGTCGAAAGCCTTCTTGTCAAGGATATCACACAGGTACGCACGGATCTGCTCATCACTTCCCCAGTCACGCACGTGTTCTTTCATATCGTCAAACATATGAACGACCTTGATATTTGCTCCGCCATGACGGGGTCCCTTGAGTGAACCGAGAGATGCCGCCATTGCGGAATAGGTATCTGTACCCGAAGATGTTACAACATGGTTTGTAAACGTAGAGTTGTTTCCGCCGCCATGCTCCGCATGCAGTATCAGTGCCATATCAAGAGTCGCTGCCTCAAGCTTTGTGTACTGGCTGTCCTGACGGAGGATGTGAAGAAGATTCTCTGCAGTGGAAAGCTCAGCCTTGGCAGGATGAATAAACAGACTCTGGTTGTCGTGATAATGAACGAATGCCTGATATCCGTACACTGCAATAAGGGGGAACATAGAAATAAGCTGCAAACACTGACGAAGCACATTGGAGAGTGAGATATCGTCAGCATAATCATCATATGTGTAAAGAGTAAGCACAGAACGCGCAAGCACATTCATCATATCCTTGCTGGGTGCTTTCAGAATAATATCACGGACAAAGCTGGGAGGAAGGGATCTGTATCCGCCAAGGACAGATGAGAATTCTTCAAGCTGTTCCTTTGTGGGAAGATTTCCGAAAAGCAGCAGATATATACATTCCTCAAATCCGTTGTGACCGTCATCGGATGCGCCCTTTACGATATCTTTAATGTTATAACCACGGTAGAAAAGCTGTCCCTCACAGGGCACCATCTCACCGTTAATTTCTTCAAAGGAATTGACCTCAGAAACCTCTGTAAGCCCTGTAAGAACACCTCTACCCTTAAGATCTCTAAGTCCTCTGTTTACCTGAAATCTGGTGTAAAGCTCGGAATCGATCCGACCTTCATTCATGCATTTTTCTGCAAGCTCTTTAATATAGGGTGTAGCCTCGGAAAAATTTTTATCCGGCATTATCGACACCTTCTTTCATCAAATATTATTAAGATATTATATCACACATAAATGAATTCCATATGAACGATTTGGAAAAAGGGGAAAGAATTGCTTCCGGACATAAAAATCACCCTCCGAAGAGGGTGATTTGAGAAAAGCTATATATTATGCGGGGGTTATCATTCCGTAGTCATTATCCTTACGCTTATATACTACGCAGATATCACCCGATTCCGCATTTGCGAACATAAAGAATGTGTGTCCGAGAAGATTCATCTGGAGGATTGCCTCTTCGGGAGTCATGGGACGCACCGGGAAGGTGTTTGTACGGATGTTGAACTCGCCCTCTTCCTCTATATCGTCAAAATCATGTTCCGGTATAACCATTTCGGTCTTCATTCGTTTCTCAAGACGAGTCTTATTCTTACGGATCTGGCCGTCGATTATCTCGACACACTCATCAAGTGCAGAAAGGAAGGTCAGGTTCTTCTCCTCACTCCTGAGGAGCATCCCCTTGTATGAAATCGTGATCTCCAGACACTCTTTATCCCTGAGCCGGCTGAAGGTTACGTTCGCATCCGCCCCGTCGGGGAAGAATTTATCGAATCTTGCAAGCTTGCGTTCGACCTGAATCTTCAGATCTTCACTCACTGTCATCTGTCTGCCGATAATGGAAATATTCATACTCAAACCACCTTTTTCTTAGACTTGCAGAAGCTTTTCCTTCTGCATCTTTATTATACCATATATGGTGTCATATGTATATAGTGTTTCAATTAAAAATCAAATATCGACTTAATTTTGTAATATATATACAATAAAACAAGTATAATATTGTGAAAACAGCGAATTGAATTTTTATCACAAATAGTGTATAATATATAGTAGAGTTGCGAAAAACGAGGTTCTTCTGAACCTCGTTTTCTTTATATTTTCAGGAAATTTTCTGCGGTAATATAAGCGATCTGTTCCCTCTCCGTATCTGTCAGCGGAAGCTTCATAAAGCGCTCCACCTCAACTTCAGGACTTCCGAGAGGAAAATCGCTTCCGAACATAACTCTATCGACACCGAAATTCCTTATATATTCAACAGCCTTCTCGGGCTCTATGAACATAAGGCTTGATGATATATCCACAAGACAATCCGTATCGCGAAGATATTCCTGTGCTATATCTTGCACCGACCATCCTCCGAGATGCGCTGCTACCGCCTGCAGTTTCGGGAAATCATTAAGTACACGGCGAAGTCTTCTCGGATGAGAATAATCATATCTGTAATCTCCCGTATGGAGATATATGGGAAGCTCTCCCTGTATCTCTTCATACATGGGATAAAGTCTCTCGTCATCAATATTGAACATCTGAGTATCAGGATGCATCTTGATACCACGAAGTCCGAGTGATCTGATATGGTCAATCTCGGAGATAATATCGTCCATTTCCGCATGGACAGTACCAAATCCGATAAACTCGCTGTGGGCATCACATTCGCTCTTAATGAACTCGTTTATCCCTGAAGCAAGACCAGGTCTGACTGCAACAGGAAGTATGAGATATTTTTCAACACCAACACTTCTGCCCTTTTCAATAAGTTCTTCGGATGTTCCTGTATTATCGCTGCCCATATCGTAAAAATCGCATATTGAAAGAGTTGCCTTTCTGGCGACCTTTTCGGGATAAACATGTGTATGCACATCAATTAGTTTCAATTTCAGACCTTCTTTCCTCGGGTAACTTTTCTTGCAAGAGTTGAATTATTGTAATTTCTGTCTCCCGTTACCTCTCGTATTACCTTTACCCATTCAGGGAATCGTATCTCCTCGTTTTCATGCAGAAGCTCGATCTCAAGAACTGCTCTGTCATTCCAGAACGGATATACATCAAGCTCAAAATACTGACTGTCATAAGAAATACAATATCGGTCCTTTTCAAGGCTGTATTTAGTACTATCCGGATCATTCAGGAATCCGAGATATTCCTTCTCGGTAAGACGTCTTTCTATTTCTATCCGCTTTGCGGGAGTGATACTTTTCTTCACAGTATGGAAATACAGATATTCGCCATTAACCATACGGCTCCTTATACGAGCCTTCTGACCGTCATTAAATTTAAGATATACCTGTGTTATTTGTGCACGGCAACAAGCGGGAAGTTCCTCCAGCATTTTTATATCGGGGTATCCGACGAGAAATTTCCTCTCTATTTCAAGAGGCTTCGGTTCTCCAAGGAATCCCTTTATCTCGCCGATAAGTCTGTCGGTCATCCCTGCCCTCAGATATCTGTTTCCGATTATACGGAAATGGGGATGTCCTGTCCATGTGGATATCAGTTTCACACTCTCAGCAGATGATTCCTCACCTACGTAGAACACTGCATCAAACTTATTCGCGCAACCCGGAAGCTCCTCATCTGAATGAATAACGAGTACTTTCTCACCCGGCACGGACATATCAGGCTCACTTCCTAACAATACCGTATATCCGAATTTTTCAAAAAACACCGCTGTCTTCCGTGAAATATCATTCACCAGTTCCGACGACACTCCCACTATGGCAATATTCGTAATTTTCATTTCTGTACTTCCTCTGATCACACGTATACCATAAATTTTATCACATCATGAAAACCATGTCAACCGAATACGTCAAAAAAACACCTCCTTTGTTTCGAAGCAAAGGAGGTATCCGGTTATATTCAAGAAACATCAACCGACTTTTGTTCCACAATTATTACAGAACATATTACCGGGGGCTATTGCGTTTCCGCAATTGGGACAAAAGCTCACAGCGCCCTGTGACATATTCTGTGGCTCATTCATCTGAGCCGGAGGCACATTTGTACCGCATGATGCACAGAACATCGCATCGGGGCCAACCTCAGCATCACAGTTCGGACAATTTCGATATCCTTTGAGCTTTTTGATTTCACTGTTTACTCTTTCAAGCTCATCAAACAGCTCATTGATCTTCTGTATATTTACTGCTTCCTCCGCATCGGCATCATCCTTGTGACGCTCATAATACACACAACCGATAGCGGCATAAAGTCCCGATATCTCTGCGTTTATATCCTTGCTAATATTATTAAGACGGTTTAACTCAGATTTGTTTTTCGACTGCAATGCAATATCCTGCCCTGCATCACTGATCTTTTTTCCGAGATCTTCAAAAAATGCCATAATTTCCTCCGTTAAAAAACATATAAGTAAATTTCAAGGATAAACGCTTCCGCCTTATCCTATCTTTGTTCCGCAACCGGTACAGAATACAGCGCCTTCCGGCAAAGGATTCCCGCAATTTACGCAAAATGATGCGCATCCTTCATTAGAAATATTAGTACCACAGGATACACAGAAAACAGCACCCGGTGCAACATATGCTTTACAACAGGAACACTGCCTGTAACCCATGCGGCGTTTAAGCTCACTATCCGTTTTCTCCAGCTCGTCAAACAGATTTTTCAGCTTTTGCATATTTTCATATTCAAGAGCACCCGTATCATCCTTGTGGCTGTTGTAATATGCATAGCCTACAGTAACAAGCAGATTTCTGATTTCCTCATTCTTTTCTCTTACCACCTGATTTAGGTATTCTGTTTCACCGTATTTTCTTGTACTATGCGAAACATCCTGTTCCATATTATAAAACATCTTTTCGACATCATCAAAAAATGCCATAATTACCTCCGTTAAACATCGCTGTCTGTTTCACTCAATTTATTACTTGTTTGTTGTCTGCTCCGTATTATCGTACATGAAGTCATATACAAGCTCAAACCATATATTCTCGCGAACAGCCTCCTCAGACCATCCGGATGCAACCATATAACTCATATACTCTGCAGGAGTTGACATATCGTTTTCCTGAGCAAGAGCCGTTGCCTTTTCATCAAAAGCCGCATTTGTAAGTGCTATTTTCTCTTTTCTTGCAATAAAGTAAAGTACCATTTCCATATGCACCATATCCTTTGCATATGCCTCTACTTCTTTATTATACTCATCAACGCTCATGCCAAGCTCATCTGTAATATACTTATCCACAGATTCGTATTTTTTGTCCTTTGCCTTTTCTTTATCGACTTCCTTAACCGATTTTATAACTTCCTCAAGCTCTTTTTCGGGATATTTTACAGTCTCGAAATTGTCAAGAACTTCTCTCATCACACGATCAAGAACATAGTCACGAAGCTCGTTTGCACGGTTTCTCTTAAGCTCCATTACGACATTTGATTCAAATCCGTCAATTGTATCTGCACCGTAATAATTAGCAAAAGCCTCATCGTAAGGCAGAAGCTCTGCTGCTCTGATATTGGTGACTTCAACATCGATCTTCAGAGTCTTTCCTACATAATAGGGGAAATCAAAGCATGGATCGGGCACCTTTAACTCAATGGTCTTTTTCTCACCGATCTTCATACCGACAAGCTGTTCATCCATTCCCTCGATCACAAGATCTGAGCCGAGAGTCATGGAATAGCCCTC
Source organism: Eubacteriales bacterium (assembly GCA_045638325.1). Taxonomy (GTDB): domain Bacteria; phylum Bacillota; class Clostridia; order Oscillospirales; family CAG-272; genus UMGS1312. The sequence continues at coordinate 2,372 of JAZUBE010000142.1, read as the reverse complement.
TTCCTTATAAGGGGAATGAGCCACGTCGCCAAGCTTTACTCCGTCAAGATATCCCTGGTATCTTACATCAACGATGTCACCTATCTTTGCAGGAACACCCTCTCCAACGGAGTTCCATTCTTTCTCCGTAGCGGTATAAAGAACACGGTACTCAAGAATACGCGCATCTATCTCTCTCTTTGTGGGATCCTCGGAGCCGATATTTACAGAAAGCCCTTTGTAATCTCCGGGCTTTATATAATCGTATAGATTATAGTCGTATCTGTAGCGAACATCGCCCTCGAAATCCTCAAGAGTCTCGTCTGCACATGAAGCCATAACCGACAGCATCATCACAGCCACAAGAACAAGGTTTAGTATACGCTTCACTTTATTTTTCATGATCATCTTACCTTTCGACGACAGTCCAGAACATCTGCGCAAAGACTGTTTATACCCTTATAGTATACCTCTTACAGGTCTCAATGTCAAGTAGTGTTTGAACTGCAGAAACCAAAAGTCCTCCCGAGGGAGGACTTTTATTTTATACATCAGCGCCTGCAAGCATACGGCGGAATACGGTCAGATCGGAGGCATTAACAATGCCGTCACGGTTGAAGTCTGCACCATATCCTGCAAAGATGTCGCCGCCGGAGAGCTTACGGCTGAGAAGAGTCGCATCGGATGCGGTGACAACACCGTTGTCATCAACGTCACCGCAAAGGATGAGGCGATAGTTTACGCCATTCTCCTCGGCGTAATCAGCCATGGGAGCTGTTTCGTAGAAACGGAGCGTCAGAGCCTCGCATCCCTCGAACACATCCTCACCGATCTCGGAAATATTATCAGAAATGTACACTTCACCGAGAGATGTGCAGCAATCGAATGCGCCCGCACCAAGCTCAGTCACGGACTCGGGAAGCTGGATTTCGGAAAGATTTATACAGAATGCGAATGCACCCATTCCGATAATTTCAAGAGTTTCGGGAAGCTTTACGGCTTCCAGATTCTCGCAGAAGGTGAATGCACCCTTTTCGATCTCGGTAACGCCCTCGGGGATTACCACGGAGGTGATGTTATTGTTGAACGCAAACACCTGTGAGGCGATAGCAGTAATACCCTCGGGGATGATTACTTCGCCGCCGTTACCGGTGTATCCGGTAATAACAAAGTTCTCGATAACGAAATCCTTACCGGTAGCATCGATCACTTCGGTCATGGTCTCGCCGCATACTGTACAGGTGAATGTGCGTACACCATCGGTTGTCAGTCCGGGAGCTGTGGTAATCTCGCCCTCGTTCCATGTGTGAGAACCTGCGGAGGGGATAACTTCACCAACAGCTACAACATCACCACACACTGTACATACGGTATCACCTGTGTATCCGTTAGTCAGACATGTTACGTCAACGGCACCTGCAATTTCAGTATCACCGTGTCCTGTAGCGGGGATAGTCTCACCGGCTTCAGCAACACTGCCGCACAAAGCACATACGGTATCACCGGTATAACCGTCCACGGTACAGGTAGGATTAAGTACACCGTTTATAAATGTCTCTGCATGTTCACACTCAAACTCACATTCAATACCGTTTTCCATTGCATAATAATATGCTTCGGAATCGGGAGCACATATGATCTTTTTGAGATTTGAGCAACCGGAGAATGCATTACTTGCAATGCTCGTCACACTTTCCGGAATGGTCACTACCGCAAGATTTGTGCAGTATTCAAATGTATATTCGTTTATCTTGTTAACCCCATCGGGGATAACCACGCTCGTAAGGCTGCTGCAGTTGTAGAATGCACCCTCACCAATGCTCGTCACGCTGTTGGGGATTACCACGCTCGTGAGGCTACTGCAGTTAGAGAATGCACCACTACCAATGCCGGTCACGCTGTCGGGGATTGTCACGCTCGTGAGGCTGTCGCAGTCGTAGAATGCACTACTACCAATGCTGGTCACGCTGTCGGGGATAACCACGCTCGTAAGGCTACTGCAGGAGTAGAATACAGCATAACCAATGCCGGTCACGCTGTCGGGGATTGTCACGCTCGTGAGGCTGTTGCAGTAGTAGAATGCATAATCACCAATGCTTTTCACGCTGTCGGGGATTACCACGCTCGTGAGGCTGCTGCAGTTGTAGAATGCACTATTTCCAATGCTCGTCACACTGTCGGGGATCGTCACGCTCGTGAGGTTACTACAGTAGGCGAATGTATAATCACCAATGCTCGTCACACTGTTGCCGATAGTCACGCTCGTGAGATTGTCGCAGGAGGAGAATGCAGCATAACCAATGCTCGTCACGCTGTCGGGGATAACCACGCTCGTGAGGCTGGTACAGTAACAGAATGCATAATCACCAATGCTGGTCACGCTGTCGGGGATT
>JAZUBE010000141.1:0-4779 GCA_045638325.1 Eubacteriales bacterium | reverse complement strand
TAATTGTTATACCATAAGTTCGACATCGCATCTCCATTTTAATACATGCGCTGAATTTTGTCAATACACAGTAAAAAACACTCACGAAAAACGTGAGTGTTTTGTTTATTTAATTCACTTCAGTGTTACATCCCATTTTGCAATGTACTGAAGAATTCGTGATGCATCGGAAAGGTTCACCTTGCCATCACCTGTAACGTCTGCTGCATCGGTACTGAGTGTCACATCCCACTTTGCGATGTACTGGAGGATTCGGGACACATCAGAAAGATTGATCTTACCGTCGCCGTTTGCATCACCTGCCGCAGATGCACTGAAAATAGAACCTTGCTCTGCTACGGTAATATTACTTACCTGAATGAAATTACCTCTCTGCCAGAAAAGGAAGGGAGAGGTGATCTCGTCTGCGATAAGAAGATCGGGATCATCAAGGGTAAAGATAAGCTCACCGTTGTAGAAACAACGCATCTTTCCCTTCTCCACAGAAATACCCATAGTAAAGAATTCCTCGGTATCAATGGGTATCTCTCGCTCTACCGGAGCAAGGTATGCCTTAGCTTCGGCATTTCCCTCAAGGCCCTCTACAAGTCTGAAGTAACCCGCATCAATATCATACGCGAAGTTAATATACACTCTGCTTTCGGCGCGTCCGTAGTTATAGGGATTGTCATTACAGTATGCAAGATCGATATGTCTCTCACTTTCGGCAAGCTCATCAAGCTGTACACAGGCAGTGATGGTTGCATCATATGTAAGCCATGTGTACTCGGTATCAAGAAACATATCAGCTTCTTCCACATACTTTGTCTGGAGTGCTCTTGCCTCATTGTAGCCGAAAAGCATGCCATCCTCTACATAGAAAGCTCCGGGCACAAATTTGTCGGTAAGTACATCCATTGACTCGAAGTTCATGTCAAGATACGTTTCAGCAGCAACTGCATTTACGGAAAAAACCGAAAGCAGCATGATCGCAGAAAGAATGACTGAAAAAACACGTTTTGTTTTCATAATTTTTCTCCTTTAAGTAGACTATGTATATATTATACAAACAAATGATGAATTTGTCAACAAGAGTACAATATACATCAAGCCAACCGAAAAAAATACGGTTGGCTTGTGTTATGTTATTTAAGTATTACATCCTATTCTGCAGCATACCGGAGGATGCGTGACACATCGGAGAGATTCACCTTGCCATCCCGATCGTAATCGGCAGCATAGATATTTATATTAAGATCTCTCCACTTTGCGATATATTTCATAATAATAGACGCATCTGCAAGATTTATTTTACCGTCACCGTTTGCATCCCCGAATATATATGATGGCTCAAGAAGATACCCCGGACGGTCTGCCGAAATATTGGTAATATGAACAGCATTTCCATCCTGCCAAAACAGGAATGGAGAATTCTCACTGTTGGCGATCAGATACTTTCCTTCAGTATCTTTGTAATCAAAGATCAGATCATCATTATAAAAGCAGCGTATTCGGTCACGTTCCACAGTCATTCCGAAAGTATAGTATTCCGTACCGTCATCACATATTTCCATTGGAACGGGTTGCATTATCTGATACTCATTATCAGTTCTGTTCCACCCTTCAGTAAAACGGAAGCACTTATTCCGGAAATCGTAGGTGAAGGACATCATTATGCGTTCATCCGAGGTCCCATTATAAATAGGATTATCATTTACATATACAAGATTCAGAAAACGTTCATTCTCACTGTCCGGATCATCCACTGCGGTCATGGTAATCGTTGTATCGTATGTACGGTAGGAATAGCGGCCATGCCATGGACAATTATAAACACCACATTCCTCATACTGTGTCTGTAAAGCCTTTGCATCAGCACCTCCACTGATTCCTTCATTTTCATAAAAGCTCCATGCTCCTGCAATGAATATGTATGTAAATTTTTTTAAATCATCAAAATTTTCACTGAAGTATTTTTCCTTCGCCGAAACACTTACAGAAACAGAGAATAAAATCATCGCACAAAGTAATACCGCAATTATCCGTCCGAATTTCATAAAAACACCCTCCTTTTCGGTAGCAAGAGACATAGTTTCACATCTCTATACTATTAATCCGAAAGGAGGGCGTTTTATTGCATCAGATCATAAAATTTTTATTTTTCAGTTGAAACTCACTCATGTACTGATTTTCTTATTACGGTGAAGAAATCAGACATTATCTCATTGCGGCGGAACATATCAATGTATATCATTTCTCTTCCGTCATTCAGCGGACGCCATTCGTCACCGTCAGGGGAGATGGTATGTGCGGGCATGATCTGAATATTGCCTACGTTTTCACGAAGTCTTATCGTAGCAACAGATGCAATATCCCAGATGATTCTGTCCTGAGAGAAGCATTCACCGTCATCTCCATCGGGGCTTCCCCCTTCTCTCTCCATAAGTGAGCAGAGGTAGTCGCCGATCTTTCCCGACTTGCCCTTAAGATAATAGAATACCTCTGCGGTGGTGGTGAGAAGTCTGCCTGTACCTGCTCCCCCGTGGGCCGGGAGAACCATTACGGGAACACCGCACTCAAAGATAACTCTTGCAGCAGCACGGTCCTGCATAAGATTATAATCATTGCAGGTGTAGTATCCGAAGCAGTTGGAGCCTATCATCATTACTACCATTTTATCCGCAATAGATGGATCGATAAGGAGTGCCGAGGCAACATTGGTATAGCATCCGATCATGGCAACGTAGACTATTCCGTCTGCCTCATTCACGATACGGACTATATTTTCAGCAGCCTCACTGTACACGGGAGTTATTGTATTAGGCATATACCTGTCCGATCCACGGTAGCAGGGGATATTCATGCATCCCTCAGGATCGACGAGATCACGGGTAAGAACCATTTCCTCATAGCTTTTCTCCATACCTTCTGCCACGGTCTGTACTCTGCAGTTGAAGAAAGGCGCTGCTGTAAGTGCAAGAAGATTCACATCATCCGCAAGCATCGCATACGCGATGGCAAACTGGTCGTCGATCTCGTTGTATGTATCCGTATCAAGGATAAAATTCTTTTTCGTGGGAGATTTCAGATCGCAAAGGATCTTCTCCATACTATATTCGTGGTACATTATTTCTCCTCAACAAAGTGTACGGTAAGTGAGCTCTTGTCGCCGAGATAGATCTCGCCGAGAGTAGTCTGATAACCGTTTTTCATCAGGAGCGCACCGGAGTATACTTCCTCGGTACCCTCTACACGGTAGAACTTATCGGGATCAAGTCCGCGGAGTCTGTTGTTATGAGTAGTAACGAAAGACTTCAGGTTCAGCATAACTGTAAGAAGTGCTTCGCTCTTATCTTCGGAAACGAACATCCACACCGCACGGCTGGGATCATCGGTAGGATACTCAAGACGATACAGATCACCGTAGTGGATAACGTCGTAATACTTGTGGTATGCCTCGATCATCTCGGCGGTAACTTCTCTCTCCTCATCGGTAAGACGGAGAGGATTCAGCTCGTAGCCAAATGAACCCCACAGAGCAATATCGCCCTTAGCCTTGAATCCTGCTTTACCCTGACAACGCCAGTTGTGGGACAGATGTGATCCCATGGACAGTGCAGGATAGCAGAGAGATGTACCGAACTGGATATACTCACGGTCGATAGCATCAGTATTATCAGATGTCCATACCTGAGGTGAGTAGTAGAGGATTCCGGCATCGTAACGTCCGCCACCACCTGAGCAGCTCTCAAGAAGCAGGTGAGGGAATGTGGTAACAAGTCTCTCCATAAGATCGTACACACCGAGAACATAGCGGTGAGCAAGCTCTCCGTATCGGTCTGCAGGGAGAGTGCGTGAGAATGCCTCGGAGAAGTTACGGTTCATATCCCACTTCACGTACTCAATATTATATGCGGAAAGCACTGCTGACATCTGCTCGAAGATGTTGTCACGTACTTCCTTTCTTGTCATGTCAAGCATGAGCTGATTTCTCGCATTGGAGAAGGGACGGTTATCCGCATGAAGCACCCAATCGGGATGAGCTCTGTAAAGGTCGGAGTCCTCGTTTACCATCTCAGGCTCATACCAGATACCGAACTTCATTCCGAAACCGTTTACCTTTTCAACGAGATCACCGAGACCACGGGGGAATTTGTCGGGATTTACTTTCCAGTCACCAAGTCCTGCGCGATCGTGGTTTCTCGCTCCGAACCAACCGTCATCCATTACAAGCATCTCAAAACCAAGCTTTGAAGCCTCACGCGCAAAATCCACCATAAGATCTGCGTTGATTGCCATGCCGGTAGCTTCCCAGTTGTTGATAAGGAGAGGACGCTTCATGTCACGCCACTTACCGCGAACAAGATTTTTTCCGATGAGCTTGTGGAAGATACGGCTCATCTTACCGAGACCACCGTCTGAGTATACGGTGATCGCCTCGGGAGACTGGAAGGTCTCACCGGGCTCAAGGTGCCAGCGGAATCCCTCGGGATTGATACCGACGGTAACTCTTGTTGCACCGAAATAGTCCATTTCGGAATCGATGGAGAAGTTGCCGCTGTAAACGAAGCATACACCGTATACGTCACCCCACTCCTCAGTAGCACCGTCGCGTGCATATGCTGCGAAAGGAGTATAGTTATGTCCGGAGGAACCACGGGTAGACTTTATTGACTGAGTCTGGTGGCTGATCTTTGCACGGTCAACAGTACGCTCTTTTGCATACTTACCGTATGTCCAGATCATCTCATAATCACCGAGAGGAAGATTGAGGCAAGCTGATGCGACCTTCTCAATATC
>JAZUBE010000140.1:0-5933 GCA_045638325.1 Eubacteriales bacterium | reverse complement strand
GCTCGTTCTTTATAAACCTACGGTTTATTTCAGAAGTCACCTTGAAACTGAGGATGCTGAACAGTGGCACCAGAACACTGACGAAAATGGATGAATCTGTAGAGAGACCGTGTTCTGCAGAGAGATAGGTCGGAGTCCATCCATCGATGCCGTCGCGAAGAATTCCCATAAAAAGAATTGCGGCACAGATGAATACAAGTGCAGATGCGATAACAACAGGTCCAAGGCGTTTTTTCGACTGATCTGAAGTGGTAACATCCTTTGGCACGGTCTGGATATCAGCATTCCTCGTGAAGAAGCTGAACAGCACAACCGAGATGATACCGATGATGGCTGAGAACAGGAAAACAGTCTTCCAGCCGCTGATGTGGAAAAGTACAGGGGCAACGAGATGTATGAACACTGTTCCCACAGAACCTGCAGCATTGACGATTACAATAGCTTTGTTGTAATCCTCACGAGTCATGGAACCGGACAGGATCTTGATGAGCGGAGGCCAGATAAAGCTTTGTGCAAGACCGTTGAGAGTCCACAGTATACACATGACGGTGATGCCGAGATTCGATGCCATAAGCACATTTATGACGGATGACGAAAGCAGTCCGGCAAGAATGAGCTTGTGAGGTGAAACCTTGTCACCAATGTATCCGCTTATGAGCTGACCGATACCGTATGACAGGAAGCTGAATGTTACGGGCAGGGAAGCAGCCGAGTGGAGAATTCCTTCAGCCTTTACAAATTCTTCGATAATGGTTTTATAATTGTAACGTGTGACATAACTTGAAAAATATACAAGAAAGCCGAGAGCTGCAAGTGCTTTTGCGTTAAGTCGTTTCATTTTTTGTCCTATGGACTCCTTTGAGTATGTCAGGGATTTGTGTTATGGGTTTGGGAATAGCTGAAGGTATAGTGACCGGATGCAACAGAGCCTACAAGGGGTTCTGTTGAATGGATGTCTTTTACAACGGGATCATGCGTATGTATCGCATTATCTCCTACATCAATAAAGCAGCTGTCCGGTACAACTGACTGCCCGTATTTGTCTACAGTTACGGTTCCGGTATCGGAGTTATTTCCGTCGCGTTCTACTTTAATAATTGTATAACCGTTAGAACTTACGGATACATAAGAATATCCGAGGGAAAGCTCCGGGTATATCTTTGTATAGATGTTACGGTGAGAATCTTTACCTACAAGATTTGAGTAGTTATCGATATGGGTGTGTCCGCAGATAAAAGCAATTACCTCTCCGGGACCGTTCTTGGAATAGTCTGCAGTTACACTGTAGGCGAAATCACCTTCCTTGTCGTTGGTTTTATTGGTGAGTGAATAACCGCCGTCTCCGTATTTTGTTGTGGTTAATTTTTCATCGTGTATAAATGTACCGTTTTTATATGCTTCAAGAATGCGGAGAAATGCGTAGAAGTTTCTGCCGCTTGCATCATTTCCGCCAAAACGATAGGGATTGTCGGTACTTTTCATAGTCTCAATAGGTATATGAGAAATAATAAGTACAGCCCAGTTTTTTGCATCATCGCCCTTATCGGAGAAAGCAAGTGCCTCAGCCATGAAATTGAGCTGATCATTTCTTATACCGTGACCGGTGTACGCACCGTAATAAAGCATCCCGTTTTCATCGGCATCATAGGGAATATCAGAAGTATCTACAAACAGGATACGGATCTTTGATTCTTCGTGATCCATATATCCGTAACATCCTTTACCGTCAGTAATTATTGCATCTGATTTGGTGAATGCAATGTTTTTCCACTGATCGGTGGTGATGATACCGTCATAGGGGAATACACCGTAGCGTTCATTTGTTTTGCTGTAGAAAGTCCAGGAATTATCATCATGATTTCCACGGAGACTTACGAAGGGGGCAATTCCGGTACCCTTCATGCTGTTTATAGCAGTACCAAGCAGATCAAGAGCAATATCCTCAGTCGCATGATTACCGTCAATAAGATCGCCGCCATGTACATAGAAATCGATGGGTATGCGGTTCTGAATATCAGCAAACTCAGCAAAACTGTCTGTACTGCTGCCGCTGGTGAAATGTGTATCTGTTTTGAATGCAAAGGTAAGAGCTGATGTTGACGGTGTGGGAGTATCGGGTACATCTGTGTTACCCGGAGGATCTGTATTATCGGGAAGTTCAGGCGTGCCGGAATGTTCCGGGACTTTGCCACCGTGCCATACGAAATTATCACAATCTCCTATATTCTCAATACAATACACATATTTTTCACAGGCAAGAGAAAGGCCTTCGGTTGTTTTTCCGAATATTACTATCTGATCTTCATGTCTTTTAATTATGTAGCCGTTATCCTCAAAGTAAGTCATATCTACATCGTACTCGTTATTATCACCGATACCAAGAACAATATCGTGCGGGATAACATCAAGATGGTCAGTGAGCCATTTTTTGTAGTCGGCTGCTGCGGAAGATGAGAGTAGTATTCTTTGTCCATTCTTGTCATTGCCCCATTCGGGAACTAAAATGAAAAAAGATGATACGACCAGTAAAAAAGCAAATATAAGAGACAGAAAACTTTTACCTGTTGTCCTATTCATATTATATTATCTCCTTGATATTATGGATTCTATTGTACCGGCAATGTTTCTGAGAGTAATAGTAATAAGATCGTCAGCTTTTGTCATAGACTCGTCAAGGGTCATGGGAGATGTTGGAATGGCGAATATACCGTCGATGCCTACATCATAAAGTGTATCAACAGGATCAGCAGAACCGCATACGCAGATAACGGGAAGCCCATGCCGTTTTGCCGCAGTGGCAACCGCGGCGGGAAGTTTGCCGTGGGCAGTCTGAAAATCCGTTCTGCCTTCACCTGTTATAACTATATCGCAATTTTTTGCAAGACTGTCAAATCCGCTTATTTCAAGCATATGCACGGCACCGTTTACAAGTTCGCCTCCTGCAAGATGGAGACCGAATCCAAGTCCTCCTGCGGCACCGGCGCCTTTTATTGCTGCGGAATCAATGTTGAGGGATTTAAACACTGCTTCGGCAAAATTCGACATCCCTGCTTCAAGCAGCTCTACAGTGTCGGGATCGGCTCCCTTCTGCGGAGCATAATTTTTTGAACATCCGCGATCGCCGAGCAGGGGAATATCCACATCGAACATAAGAGAGAACTCAGTGTTCTTCAATCTCGGGTCGAGACCCGAGATGTCTATGGATGCGATGTCACCGAGAGTTTTTGCACAAGGACGGGAGATAACATATCCCTCCTTGTCATAGAAAACAGCACCAAGCGCTGAGAGTGCACCGGTACCACCGTCGTTTGTTCCGCTTCCGCCCAGTCCTATGGTAATACGTCTGAAACCGCGGTCCAGCATTTCCCGAATCTGAAGTCCCGTACCGTATGTGGATGCATCGAGGATGGTGCCATTGCCTTTTTTTGCAAGAGCGAGACTTGACGCAGATGCGGTGTCGATAATAGCAAGAGAGTGTGAGGATATATCACCGAAATATCCTTCTGCAGGATCACCGAAGGGATCTGTAACAGTACATTTTACAAGATTTCCGTCAAGTGCGGAGCATACAGCCGCAGCTGTACCCTCACCACCGTCTGCAAGAGGCAGGCATATAGCTTCATTTCCGGAGATCATCATAATGCCTTTTTTTGCGGCATCGCAGACCTTGTCTGCATCAAGGCACCCCTTGAATGAGTCCATAGCGATCAGGTATTTCATAAACTATCCTCGTAATTATCAGTGTCCCCCACAGGCACGTCCTGCGGTAAGATCAAGTATATATCTGTCATCCGTCTGTCTGAACCCGAGACGGAGCGCATATTCTTTTTTTATGTTTGCGGTATCTGCATAAACTTCTGTGAAACCGCATCTTCTCAAAAATTCCAGGACTGCAAATCCAAGTATCAGAACAGCTTCATCTGACTCACGACCGATGACGGGTGTAAGACAGTGTATCACACACTTTCCGATGAATGAGAACTGACATATACCTATAATATCCCCAGCGGTATCATCTGGTGAGGCAATATCGATGGCAGCATAGGCAAATGAATCGGAAATAAACTCCGTATCGCAAAGACGGCATATATTTTCCTGAATTTCTTTTGATTCAACAGCACTTACCTTAAACATATTTACTCCTGAATATTTTTGAGATAAAAAACTTCATCCCGTGTGAGGTGACGCCATTTTCCAACGGGGAGATTTCCGAGAGTGATCTCTCCTTCGCTTATTCTGCGAAGCCTGAGAATTGTAAGACCGCACATCTCACACATACGGCGTATTTGCCTGTTACGTCCTTCCATGAGTGTAACAAGAATATCCGTTACATTCTCACCACGACCTGTTTTTCTGTCTGATGAAACGATCTCGGCTTTGACAGGGCAAAGCTTATAACCGTCAAGCTCCATGGGAGCTTCAAGCTTTTTGACATCTTCAGCGGAAACAGACCCGCGAAGACGTACCGCATATACTTTTCCGATATTTGCGGAAGGATGCATTACTTTATTTGCAAGCTCACCGTCGTCGGTGAAAAGAAGAAGTCCTTCGGAATACATATCGAGTCTGCCGATGGGGTAAACTCTTTTACCAACATCCGCTACAAGCTCCGTGACGGTGGCGCGTCCCTTTTCATCGGAAAGAGTTGTTACATATCCCGCAGGCTTATTGAGCATTATATATGTATATTCCTCAATGGTACGGGGTCGTATTTCCTTGCCGTCAAGGGTAACGGTATCGTACCACGGATCTATCTTCATGCCGATCTCTGCTACTACACCGTTTACTGTGACACGTCCCTCGGCAATAGCTGCCTCGGCATGTCTGCGTGACATTACTCCTGCATCGGAGAAGAATTTCTGAAGTCTTATTTCTTCCATATGTTACCTATGTATCCGCCGATGGCGGAGAGATGTTTTAGAATAATCCAAGTATTTTATCGAAAAAGGACGGATCCTTTAGTCTGTCACATCCGCATTCTGCATAAAGAGGCAGACTTGCTATTTTCTCATCTCCGAGATAATAGCAGGCATAGCCTAATACGCTATCCTTCTTCACGGGAGCTATAATAAATCTCGGAGCTTCGATGATACACCGTATTTCAGGTGAATCGATCGGTACTGACAGACTGAAACTTTCTTTGTTTTTTACGGTTATCGACTGAACGGAACCACGGCTTACCGGAATGGAATGAGTGACACTTCCGGGAGATGCCACATCAATATGCCTGTACGAGGCAAATCCGAGATCAAGCATGATGCGGTGGTCATTCCAGTCATCCGGTGCAGACAGAGTTATGGCTACCATTGTGACACCATCCCTTTTGGCGGCGGAAACAAGGCACCTGCCGCTACGTTTGGTAAACCCTGTTTTTACACCGATAGCACCGTTATAATACTTAAGGAGCTTGTTGTGGTTGAGGAGAAGTCTCGTACCTTCACTGCCGTTCATAGGGATAGTTGTTTTGTAGGTCGATACGATCTCGGCAAAATCTTTGTTTTTCAGTGCATGAACGGTAAGACGTGCCATATCCTCAGCGGTGGTATAATGCTCCTCGTGATCGAGTCCGTGAGGATTTGTGAAATGAGAATTCTTCATTCCGAGCCGCTTTGCCGTATCGTTCATGAGAACGGAAAACTTTTCCACAGACCCTGCCACTTCGATCGCTATGGCACAGGCGGCATCATTGGCACTTTCAAGCATAAGTGCCTGAAGGAGCTGTCTCATGGTGAGCTTTTCACCTGCTTTCAGATATACAGACGAGCCCTCAACACCGCAAGCTTTACGGTCGATCGTGACGATAGTATCAAGATCCGGATAATTTTCCAGAGCTACAAGTGCAGTCATTATTTTTGTAGTACTTGCCATGGGAAGTTTCTCGTAAGGGTTTTTTGACCATACGATATTCCCGCTGCCGCCTTCCGCAAGGACGG
>JAZUBE010000139.1:0-2839 GCA_045638325.1 Eubacteriales bacterium | reverse complement strand
TCATCGAGGCTACATACCGTACATACGTGATGTTCCGTCCCATTTGCCTCGCAGAGAGGCTCGGTGCGCTCAAGGACATTGAAGCTGTGTCCGAGCGCGGGGATGGGATTAGAGTATGATTCATTACATTCGGAACAGGTGTAAACGTCAGCTCCGGCATTCACACAATCGGGATCGGTATGAGAGGTGAGGGAATAGCTGTGTCCCTCAGCAGCTACGGTTTCATTATACGAACCTGCACAGCGTGAGCAGGTGTATGTAGTAAGTCCGTCAACAGTATGAGTAACATCTCTGTGGAAAGTTACCTGATAATCGTGTCCGTATGCAGGTGTTACAGCCTCGGTGCGGTGTACCTGGAACTGTGTACATCCTTTATCGTTGAGGTTGTGCGTGTATCTGCAGTAATATTTTGCATATCCGTCACGGTCACATGTTGCGCTTGTAGCGGGACCGTCGGTTAGCCAGATGTGTTTTGATGAATCAGGTGCCGCAGCAACACTCGTCACGTTCTTTCTGTGACCGCAAACAGTACAGTGAACAGATTTTTTACCGGCTGAGAAGCATGTAACGGGTGCATCGATTATTTCGCTACCGTAGTAATGCGTGTGATTTCTATAATACTCAATAAGAGCATCGGCATCTGCCTCGCCCATAGCTTTGAGAACGGCAGGATTTTCAATAAGATTTCGCTCGTTATAATTTGAAAGATATGCATGCTCTATAATGAGTGATGGTATGCCGAATTTTGCTCCCCATGTGATTACACCGTAATAGTCAGAAAGGCCACCGACGCTTGAATCTCCGGGAATATCCCACTGATACTCCTCACTCCAGTAATACAGGGTTGAGCCGTAATCGTATTTGCGGAACACACCTCTGTTACCGATCCCTGCGGCAGCAGATACCTTTGTGGAGATCATCTGTCCGAGAGTTCCGAGGTAGAATCTGTCGAGAACAGAGCCGTACACTTCAACACCTCCCATTGAAGAAGATGTGCTTGAGTTGAAGTGTATACTTATTGCCACATCAGCGTTGACGGAATCTGCAAAGTAAAGTCTTTCTGCAAGTGTCAGATACTTATCGGGAGTGGAACGTGTCATGTGTACTATAAAATTACCGTTTGCCTCAAGTTTTGCTTTTGCGGCAAGAGCAACCTGAAGGTTATAATACGCCTCACTTCTTATTCCTGCGGCACCGGGATCCTTTCCGCCGTGGCCGGGATCAAGAACTACAACGATCTTATCATCTCCGGTGAATACGGCAGATGATACCGTGATAAGCGGTATGATAGTTATGATAAGTATCATTAAGAGTACGAGAATTCGTTTTGTGGGATTCATATAACGATGTCTCCGGTTTGTTTATTTGACAAAATACGACATAAGACGCAAATGTCCATATAAAATTATTATATCAAATTTATTTATAAAATGCAATAACAATATATCATATAAGCAGTATGATACCCATTAGAATTAATATTGCAATACTGGTACAAATAGCGAATGTAAGGGAATGGTCTTCGATTTTTCTTGTGATTTCGATGATCTTTGCTTTTTTCATGATGATCCCTTTCTTTATGCGTGTTTTGTGTGATACGTATATAAAGACGAAAATCAAATAAAATAGTGTCATAAAAAATAAAAAACAGGAAAATTTGCCGTAAATAACAAAAGTGGCATTGAAAGTTTTTTTATCTTATGGTATACTATTTAATGAAGACATAAGGAGATTTTTTATGAGTAATAAAGGGCTTCATACTGAACACAGAGAACGCATGAGAGAACGTTTCAGGAAAAACGGTATTTCTGTGTTTGAGGATCATGAGATCCTTGAAATGCTTTTATTTTCAGCGATTCCGAGAAGAAATACCAACGACATAGCACATGCACTTCTGAACAGATTCGGTAGTATAGCGGGTGTGCTTGCGGCAGATAAGTGTGAACTTTGTGAGATCAGTGGTATAGGTGAGTCTTCGGCGGAGTATCTTCTTTATCTCGGTGAAACTTTTGCCGAGGTTACGGCACAGATTTTCGGGAACCTCACTCTTGATACAGATGAGCGTATCGGAATGTATGCTATGCTGAGAATGGCTACTGCTCCGGCGGAAAGTGCACTTGTTTTGTATCTTGATGAAAATGGTATAAGAATATCCGAGGAATGGTTGTACCGTGGAAAGAGTATGATGACAGATTCACTTGAGCGGTATATTCCCGTAAAAGCAAAAGAAAAATCAGCAGTGTCAGTTGTTCTTATACATAATCACAGAGGTGAGCCGCTGAAGCCGTCTCCCGAGGATGTGGTTATTACGGAAAATCTGAGAAAGAATGCTGTTGCATGTAAAATAGATAAAGTGTGGCACGTTATTGTATCCGATGACAGATATATTCACATATAATAAAAACAAATGAGGTAAAAAAATGATAGTTGATAATCTTTCAAATCTTAGAAAATATGAGGGAGTTATTTCCGGAGCGGATAAGATCGCAGAATTTCTTGAGAAAAATGATGCTGTATCACTTTCTGCAGGAAGACACGATGTTGCTGACGGAATTTACGTAAATGTTCTTGATCTTAATAACGGAGAGAATACTACATACGAGGCTCACCGTAAATATCACGACCTTCAGTGTATCATTACAGGTGATGAGTATATGAAGAGATGCCATATTTCTGCGGCTCTTGATGGTGGTGAGTATAACGATGAGGGAGACTATATTCTCTATTCCTCTGCTGGTAAGGAGTCTGTGTGTCACATCTTTGCGGGTGAGTTTGCCTTCTTCGAGTGCTTTAAATTGCAATGGCTGACCTTAGGCGAAAAGGTGGAAAGCATCGGCAC
>JAZUBE010000138.1:0-9275 GCA_045638325.1 Eubacteriales bacterium | reverse complement strand
TATACAAAATTCCATCCCATCGGCAGACGTCCTATCGACGGTGGTAATGCCGACGGAAAATATTGCCTCGTTGACGCTGCTGATTATATTAAGGAAGCAAACGAGGAAAGATTCACCGTTGTACAGATCGAGGATCCCGAGCCTCTTGCAGAGCTTGAGGAGATCTGTGCTCTTCCCGGAATCGATATGATCTTCTTCGGACCTGCTGATTTCCGTCAGGGAATCGGTGATCCCAACGGACTTGAAAAGGCCGATGAGGTCGACAGAGTACGCCGGCTCGTTGCAAAGACCGCAAGAAAATACGGCAAGTTTGCAGGTACTGTCGGCGGTCCCGGAAACTTCGACGAGCTTGTAGAGATGGGCTATACCTTCATCAGTACAGGTGCTGACGTTGTTGCTCTCTGGCAGTATTACCAGGATCTTGTAGGAAAGGTAAGCGGCAGAGATATCGCTGATGTGAAGTAATATGATATATACCGGCATTAAAGATAAAAAGCTTTCCGCAATGTCTCTCGGTACCGTTCAGCTCGGTATGAACTACGGTATTGCAAATGACGGAGGTAAGCCCGACGAGGAAAAGAGTTTTTCCATGCTTCGTGCGGCTCTTGAGTCAGGTATCACATCCATCGATACCGCAAGGGTATACGGAGATTCCGAGGAGGTAATCGGACGTTTCTTCAAAACCTGGAAAGGTGAATTGCCTTTTATCACAACAAAGGTTCCGAAGATTCAGGGTGAGAGTGCCGCTGAGGTGGAAAAGTTCGTCGTTTCCACCGTTGAGGAGTCTCTTGAGAGACTTAGTGTTTCCAAGGTGAATGCAGTAATGCTTCACGTTGCGGGAGATCTTACGGCGCATGGCAAGAATGCCGCATCTGCAATGGCATCTCTCGTTAAGCGCGGTTATACCGACATCGTTGGTGCATCCGTGTACAACTCCGCTGAGGTGGAGGAAATGCTGAAGTATGACGAGTATACCACAACTCAGGTGCCCATGAGTATCTTCGATCAGAGACTTATTGCTTCGGGAACTATTGACAAATTGAAGAATAAGGATTATACTGTATTTGTCAGAAGCGTGTTCCTTCAGGGACTCTTCTTCCTTGATCCGGACACGCAGGATGATCCTATTCTTGTAGAGCATGCGGTTCCGAAGATTCGTCTTCTCCGTGAGATCGCTGCATCCGAAGGACTTACCGTAGCCGAGCTTGCCATTGCGTTCATGCGTGATACAGCAGGTGTTACAAGCCTTGTTCTCGGTGCGGATACACCTGAACAGGTGCGTGATAATGTTGCTTATTTCGACGTTCCTGCGCTTTCAGGTGATGTTATGGCAAAGCTTCGTACAGAATTTGCAGAGGTCGATATTCCCGAGATCATGAAGGTGCTCTCAAGACCTAAGAAATAACTGAATTGGAGTGAAAATTATGTTTCCTCTTGGAGATAAAGAACTTCGTATCGGTATTCTCGGTATGACCGAGGGTAACGGACACCCCTATTCATGGAGTGCGATGTTCAATGATTTCGATCCCGAATACATGAATGATTGTCCCTTCCCGGTGATTCCCGTGTATCTCGGAAAACAGCCTAAATCTACTATCGGCATCCCCGGTGCAAAGATCACCTGTATCTGCTGTACCGGATGGGCTGAAAGAGAAGCGGCTGAGCATATTGCAAAGGCTGCAAAGATCCCCGAGGTACTTGATCGTCCCGAGGATATGATCGGTAAGGTTGATGCTGTGATCGTTGCTACCGATGTGGGAGATGAGCACGTTGAGAGATGTCGTCCTTTTGTTGAGGCCGGTATCCCTATGTTCATTGATAAGCCTCTTGTAAATAAAGAGGAGGATCTTCGTACATTCGTTGAGTGGAGACGGAACGGTGCAAAGTTTATTACCTCGTCTTCTATGAGATACTGTAAGGAGTTCGAGGCGTACTATAATAACCACTATGAGCTCGGTGAGCTTATGTATATCTGCTCACCCATGGCAAAGAAGTACGAGACATACGGTATCCATGCTCTTGAGGCAATGTACCCTATGCTCGGTCAGGGATTCGTATCTGTACGAAATACCGGTACATTCGAGCGCACATTCGTGCATATCAAGCATTCTTCCGGATGTAATGTGAACATAACTCAAGGTATCGGTCAGTCCGGTGCCGGTATGCTTCTCATCGGAAGTATGGGATCACAGTATATAACAGTCGGTGATTCTTACTACGCATTCAAAAAGCAGCTTGATCTGTTCGTTCATTGGCTGAGAACCGGAGAGGAGCCGTTCCCCTTCGAGGAATCTGTTGAACTCATGAAAATGGTCATCGCAGGACTTCGAAGCCGCGATGAGGGCGGCAGAGAAGTGTTCCTGTCAGAGATCGACGTATAATTGACGTATAATTAAATATAAAAATTGGAGGAGTCTGTCACCAAGGCTCCTCTATGTTTTTTTGAAGATAAAGTATGCGTATAATGAATTTGTTTGCGGAAAAAATAATATGAAAAGATGTAACGCAACATATTGCTGTAGACCATGCAGAAAAATTTCTGGAAAAGTAGTACACAACTGTTGGAATTTGAATAAATACGGAGGTGATATTGTTGTTATCCGAAAAACTTGATAAAATAATTGCCGCAGAAAATGATGCATCCGAGAAAGTTTCGGCTGCTGAAAAACGTGCCTCTGAGATCATCGGAGCTGCAAAAGCCGAGGCTGAAAATATCCGCCTTGACAAAAGAAATTCTGCAAGAAAAAAAGCCAAAGAAATGCTTGACGCAACAGAGAGTGAATGCACGGCTGTTCTTGCGAAATATGATGCCGATGGGGCAGCTGAGGCTGAAAAACTTTCAAAACTCGCTGCAAGAAACGAAATGTTCGGCATGAGTTCCGTTATCATAAAAATTATTCCCTGATTTTGAAGATCGGAAGGGAGGTGTGCGTTTGGCACGGCTGAAGATCAGTAAAATGCAGATGATCTTTTTGCAAAGAGATTCAAAAAAGCTTCTCGGTGAGCTCCAACGTCTCGGTGTAAGTGAACTCTCGGAGATAAAAGATGAGAGACTGGGGCATATGTCCGTAAAGTCTCACGTCAGTATGCTTGAGAGAAATCTCAGAGTTGCAGAGGATTGTCTGGACGCGTTAAACAAATATACTCCGCAGGGCGGAGGTATCGGTGCGATGTTTTCGGGAAGAGAGGAGATATCCTCTGAGGAATATTCCGAGAAGACATCGGAGACCGATCGTATTCTCAGGTTTGCGGATAATATCTGCGACGCCGCAAAAGATATTGATGAGTATACTGCAGAGATACGAAAATGCGAGCTTTCTCTTGAAATGCTTGAAATGTGGGAAAAACTTGATATCCCCATGCAGACGAGCAAAACAGGGAAATGTGAGGTGTATACGGGAATTTTCCCCGATGAGCATACCGAGGAGGAGCTTGTTCGGAGAATATCCGAAAAAGTTCCCGACTGTGCTTTTGATCTCACTCTTATAAGTTCAGCTGCCGGACAGAGCGCAGTCTGTATCCTTGTGTTCGGTGATGATGCAGATGAGCTTTACAGTGCAATAAGGGAAATGGGATTTGCAAGGCCGCAGGATCCCACAAAACATCCTCCTGCTGTAAGACGTGAGAGACTTATCGGGCAGATAGAAGAATTTAAGCGTAAAGCTGACGATTCCCGAAAGATCATCGTTGACGGTGCGGCTATGCGTGACGATGTGAAATTCCTTTGTGACTATCTTACCGTAAAGAGGGACGAATATACCGAGCTTGAGAAGATAGGTGTCGGTGACTCGGTGATGGTCTGCGAGGGTTATGTTCCCGAAAAATATATCCCCGATGTGGAAAAGCTGTGCGAAGAATACGGTGCTGTGGCAGAGTTTTCAGCTCCTTCAGACGATGAAGATGTACCTGTCGTCCTTGAGAACGGATCGTTTGCCGGGCCAATGGAATCTGTTGTGGAAATGTATTCCATGCCCGGGAAAAATGATATAGATCCGTCGGGTGTAATGGCGTTTTTCTATTATTTTCTCTTCGGAATGATGTTGTCAGATGCAGGTTACGGACTTCTTATGACCGTATTTTCAGCAGTTATGCTGAAACGTTCCACTGTAGAAGGAAGCATGGCTAAAATGTTGAAAATGTTCTTCTGGTGCGGAATATCTACGGTTATATGGGGAGTTTTGTTCGGAAGCTTCTTCGGTGATATAATTCCCGTGATCTATACCGAATTCCTCGGAAAACCTGCACCCGATCTTGCACTGTGGTTCAAGCCTATAGACAAGACGATAACGCTTCTCCTGTTCTCTCTTGGAATAGGAATATGTCACTTGCTCCTCGGACTCGGTGCAGATCTGGTGATCAAGTGTCGTAAAGGTAATGCACTTGACGGTATCCTTGACAATGTGCCGACAATGCTGCTTCTTATCGGAGTCGCACCTCTCGGAGCATCGGTGTTTGTTGATGTGCCGTCTGTTCTTTCGACAGTAGGTGCGGTGTTTGCGATTCTCGGCGTGGTGGGAATAATACTCTTTACCTCGCGTTCTTCGAAGAATATTTTTGCAAGACTGGGTGGCGGACTTTACGGCCTTTATAACAACGTATCGGGATATATGTCAGATATTCTTTCATATTCAAGACTTCTTGCTCTCGGACTTGCAACAGGAAGCATTGCAGAAGTTTTCAATATGATCGGAACGATGCCTGAAAATCCCGTGGTCAAAGCGGTACTTCTGACGGTGGTATTCATATTAGGACATTCGCTCAATATGGCAATAAACCTCCTCGGAGCATATGTCCACACAGTAAGACTCCAGTTCGTGGAGCTTCTTCCCAAATTTTATGAAGGCGGCGGAAGGTCGATGAAGCCCTTCGCCATGAATACAAAATACTTCAAAATAAGAAAGGATAAGTCAGCCGAATAATATGGCTGGCGGGTGAATTTATGGAATACTTAGGACTTGCTATTGCGATTTTCGGCGCTGTTCTTGCGGCACTTCTCAGCGGAATCGGTTCGGCAAAAGGTGTAGGTATGGTTGGTGAGGCAGCAGCAGGTGCAGTCTCTGAAGATCCTAACATGTTCTCAAAAGTTCTCGTTCTTCAGCTTCTCCCCGGTACTCAGGGACTTTACGGTCTTGTTATTGCGATCTTCGCACTCAGCCAGCTCGGAGTTCTCGGTGGAGAGCTTGCAGTTCTTACAATTTCTCAGGGACTTATGTACTTTGCTGCTTGTATGCCCATTGCTATCGTTGGTCTTTTCTCCGCTATTGCACAGGCAAGATCTGCGGTTGCAGGTGTAGGTATCGTAGCAAAGCGTCCTGATCAGAACGGTAAGGCTATCACTATGGCAGCGATCGTTGAGTTCTATGCGATCCTTGCACTTCTCGTGTCTATTCTTTCCCTTACAGGTATTGCCTGAAATATCCTTATTACTTGATTGGAGAAGGATATGAACGGACTTGAAAGGATAATCGGAAAGATCGAAGAAGATGCCGGGTCTGTTTTTGCCTCCGTAATATCCGAGGCGGAGAATAAGGCACGTGAGATCATTTCCGAAGCTGAAGCATCGGGTGACGCCGAGGCAAAGGATATAATTTCCGCTGCTGAGAGGGAATGTGCCGCTATGGTAAGAAAAGCTCACTCCGGTGGTGAGCTTCAGAAAAAGAAAACTCTCCTTGCAAAAAAAGTTGAGATAATAGACGGCGTTATTTCAAAGGCAGTGAAAAATTTTCTCTGCGATGATGCAGATAAGTATTTTGATGCGCTTCTGAGACTTGTAAAAAAATACGCGCTCCCGGGTGAGCAGACAATGGTGCTTTCCGTAAAGGATTATGCACGTATGCCGAAGAATTTTGAAAACCGTGTAAACAGCTCCGCAGGCAGTGGAAAAGTAAAGATCGAGGGTGGCGGTTCTTTTGAGGGCGGATTCCTTCTCGTGGGAGATGAAGTCGTTCAGAACTGTACTGTTGAGGCTCTTGTACAGGATGCCGAAACAGAGATCCGTGATGAGCTTTACAGACTTTTGTTTACAGAGTGATATGAATTTTTAGGAAGGAAAAGTACATGAAAGATAATGCGTATGCTTTTGCGGTATCTGCCGTGAGAGTGAGAGAAACAGGACTTCTCACAAAAACGCAGACCGAAACTCTTGTGACGGCGCAGGATGTGGCGTCGGTACTCCGCCTTCTTGAAGATTACGGGTACAACGATGCTGCAGATGATGCGGAAATGGCGATTGCAGACAGAATTAGTAGTATCACGGAGTTTATACGTGGTGTGTGCCCCGACGAGAAACTTCTCTCATTTCTTTTTGTGAATAACGATTTTCACAATTTGAAGGCGGCAATGAAATGCTCTGTTTCGGGGATAGAACCGGATGGATATTTCCTTCCTCCGTCAGCTATAAGCTTTGACAGTATTAAAAAAGCTGTGGAGGAAAAACGGTTTGACACTCTTCCGGAGATTTTTTCTGCTGCTGAAAATGCTTGGAATACACTGGTTAAAACAATGAACGGACAGATGTGCGAGATGATCCTTGATCGTGCCGCTATTGAGGCTGCTGTTAAGATAGCGTCCGAAACAGATGATGAGTTCTGTATTGGCCTTGCTGATCTTCGTGCAAAAATATCTGCGTTTGTTATTGCATACAGGTGTGCGGCGGCAAAAAAAAGCAAAGATTTTACAGCACAGGCACTTCCGGAGATCCACGGAGTTGATAAAAAGGCTCTTGTATCAGCAGTGCTTTCGGGATGTGACGCAGTCATCGCTCAGGCAAAGAAATACGGCATTTCAGTTGATGAGGGTGACGGCGTGCGTGAGCTTATCCATGCATCCGACAGATGTGAGGATGAATATATCGCACGTTCTATGTTCGTAAGCATGGGAGTGGCTCCCATAATTTCATATTATCTGAAAGCACAGAGAGAGGTAGCACGTGTTCGGGTGATCCTTTCGTGTAAAAGATGCGGGCTTGGCGAAGATGTGATCCGCAGCCGCATCGGAATGTAGGAGGCCGATATGTATAAAGTTGCAGTGATCGGAGATGCCGACAGTATTTGTGGCTTTTCTGCCATCGGTATGACTGCTGTTGCCGTAAGTGATGAAAAGGAGGCTCTTGAAAAGCTCAGATCCCTTGATCCTTCGGTTTTTGCAGTGGTATTCGTAACTGAAAATGTATACGGTCGCATATCTGAGGAATATGAGAGAGAGAATGCAATTCCTGCGGTGATTCCTATTCCCGGTACAACGGGGAATACAGGTGCAGGTATGCGTGATGTGAGTAAATTTGTTGAAATGGCTGTCGGATCAGACATAATATCATAATTTGGAGTAAGTTATGGCAGAGGGAAAAATTGTAAAAGTATCGGGTCCTCTCGTTGTTGCCGAGGGGATGCGTGATGCGTCAATGTTTGACGTGGTACGTGTCAGCTCAAAGAAGCTGATCGGTGAGATAATCGAGATGCATGGAGACAGGGCATCTATTCAGGTATATGAGGAAACGTCGGGCCTTGGTACGGGTGAACCTGTCGTATCTACAGGTGTGCCCATGAGTGTTGAACTCGGTCCCGGACTTATCGGTAGTATTTTTGACGGTATACAAAGACCTCTTGACGATATTATGAAAATGTCGGGTAATAATCTTACAAGAGGTGTTGAGGTACCTTCCCTTAAGCGTGAGCTTGAGTGGGAGTTTGTGGCTGTAGTCACACCCGGAGATAAGGTTTCCGGCGGAGATGTCATCGGTACCGTAAAGGAGACAGAGATAGTAGAGCACAAGATTATGGTACCTCCCGGAGTTGAGGGTATCGTTGTGTCTGTTGAAAGCGGTACATTCAAGGTTACTGATACTGTATGTACACTTAAAACAAAGAATGGGGATATGCCTCTGACTCTTATGCAGAAGTGGCCCGTAAGACGAGGCCGTCCCTATGCGAAGAAGCTGTCTCCCGATAAACCCCTTATTACAGGACAGAGAGTCGTTGATACTATGTTCCCAATAGCAAAGGGAGGAGTTGCGGCTATTCCGGGCCCCTTCGGTTCGGGTAAGACCGTAACACAGCATCAGCTTGCAAAATGGGCTGAGGCTGATATAGTTGTATACATCGGTTGCGGCGAGCGCGGTAATGAGATGACCGACGTTCTGAACGAGTTCCCCGAGCTTATTGATCCCCATACCGGGCGATCTCTAATGGAGAGAACTGTTCTTATAGCCAATACCTCCGATATGCCGGTTGCGGCACGTGAGGCATCTATTTACACAGGAATTACTATTGCGGAGTATTTCCGTGATATGGGTTATTCCGTAGCTCTTATGGCGGATTCAACATCGCGTTGGGCAGAGGCTCTCCGTGAGATGTCGGGACGTCTTGAGGAGATGCCCGGTGAGGAGGGTTATCCTGCTTATCTTGGAAGCCGTCTTGCTCAGTTCTATGAGAGAGCAGGACGTGTTATCACACTCGGCGGAGAGGAAAGAGAGGGTTCTGTTTCTGCGATCGGTGCAGTATCTCCTCCCGGCGGTGATATATCCGAGCCTGTATCTCAGGCAACTCTCCGAATCGTAAAGGTGTTCTGGGGACTTGATGCATCTCTTGCGTATAAGAGACATTTCCCCGCAATAAACTGGCTTAACAGTTATTCGCTTTATCTTGATCTTCTCGGAAACTGGTTTAACTCCAATGTTGCAGAGGATTGGATCACTCTTCGTGGAAGAATGATGGAGCTTTTGCAGGATGAGGCAGAGCTTGAAGAGATCGTAAAGCTTGTCGGTATGGATGCCCTTTCCGCAGGGGACAGACTTAAAATGGAGACTGCAAGATCCATTCGTGAGGACTTCCTTCACCAGCTTGCATTCCATGAGGTGGATACCTATACAAGCCTGAAAAAGCAGCATATCATGATGAAGCTGATTCTTGAATACTATGACGGATCAAGAGAGGCTCTTGACGGCGGCGCAGATATTGATGTCCTTGCGGCACTTCCCGTAAGAGAGCAGATAGGACGTTTCAAATATACTCCCGAGGATGAAATTGACACAGAATGTGAAAGAATATTGACACTTCTCGCAACACAGCTTTCATATTCAACAGTAAAGGAGGGATTCTGATGCCGAAGGAATACAGAACCATTGAGGACGTTGCAGGTCCTTTGATGCTCGTGCGTGACGTTGAGGGAATATCCTTTAACGAGCTTGGCGAGATCATGCTTGAGAACGGCGAGGTAAGACGATTCAGAGTTCTTGAAGTAGACGGATCAAACGCGCTTGTAAGTCGGAGGGCCAAGCG
>JAZUBE010000137.1:0-4248 GCA_045638325.1 Eubacteriales bacterium | reverse complement strand
GGCAAGATAGTGCAAGGAATACAAGTGTCACAGTGTTATAAGCATAACCTGTGGTGACTTTTCCCAGGACTCCCATAAGTGATGCCACAGCAGGTGAATCGGGTTCAAAAAGAGAGATTCCGTATATCGTCGGGAAGATATTTGCCGCATTGGCGGAGAATGTGTCCATTGTCAGACGGGACATAACTATCATAATAAAAATGAAGGGGAAATTTCCGAGAAGATAAAGAAGATTTACTGTGACCAGTCTTCCGAATTTTCTTTTAAAAAGTTTAAAGAAATTAAAAAGAGTCGGATTTTCAAGGGCTTTCAGTTCATCCTTGTCAACTCCGGGACCATCTTTGTTGTAGGAGCGTCCGAACAGTCTGAACTTCTTTTTTTGTTTTTCTTCCTCAAGTTCAATTTCATCAAATTCGCTGAACTTTTTCAATTTTACACCTCTTTTGTATATTTAGGATTTTTATAGGATAAACGACAGTATAAATTCTGCCGTAACACATATTCCGGATAATATAAATAACAAAAATACTTTTTGGGACGCGGTAATATCTTTTTTTAGATATACGGAACCCATGACGCAGATGACAAAAGTACACAACGCATAAACACCGAACTGTGCAACTCCCGATATATCTCGTACACAGTGCAAAGCACATCCCATGATAAAACCTCTGAGAGATGATAATGCTACTCCTGCAGGGATAAGAAAAGGGGAGAATGACAGAACAAACAGCAGAAAGAGCTGTATAAGAACCGGCAAAGCATTTAATACAGCGTCAAAAAAATGTCTGAGCATTTCTGCTTTGGTGAAACTATCACTTTTATTGAGATATCTGTTGTAACAGGACAGTTCAGTTATCTCAGTATATCCTTTTGTAAGGTTTACGGCAATTATGGCAGCTACACCTGCCAGAAATATAAGACATATAAAAAACACTTTGTGGCGATACAGTGGAAAAGTGCTTTTTGTTTCAAGACTATTATCCATACACAGTACCTCTCGTTCGTATATATAAATTATATGCGGACAAGTATACGTGTAGGACATATAAAACAATTTTAACATGTTTTTGTGAATATGGCAAGACTGCAGGAGATAATAAATGTAAAAATATAAATTTTTTTGCGAGTATTGAGAAATCTGCTATTGTAAACGTTGTAATTTTATTGTATAATATAATAAGCGACAAAAATATGTGAGGTTATATATATATGAGACTTGGTATCATCGGACTTCCCAATGTGGGAAAAAGTACACTTTTTAATGCACTTACTGGTGTAGGTGCTCCCTCTGCAAACTATCCCTTCTGTACCATCGATCCCAATGTGGGTGTAGTTGCAGTACCTGATAGTCGTCTTGATTCTCTTGCAGAAATGTATTCTCCCGAGAAGTATACTCCTGCTGTTATTGAATTTGTTGATATTGCGGGCCTTGTACGCGGTGCATCAAAGGGTGAGGGACTTGGTAACAAATTCCTTGGACATATCCGTGACGTTGATGCTGTAGTTCACGTGCTTCGCTGCTTTGAGGATGCTGATATCGTTCACGTTGATGGTTCTGTTGATCCTATAAGAGATATGGAGACGATCAATCTTGAGCTTGTATTCTCCGATATAGAGCATATTGAGCGTCGCATCGATAAGGTTAAGAAGATGCTCAAGGGAGACAAGTCCCTTCAGGCTACCGTTGATCTTTATGAGAAGATCAAGGCGGGACTTGAGGAAGGACTTCCCGCAAGAGGACTTGCATATACTGAGAGTGAGCTTGATCTGTTCGGTGATCTTGATCTGCTTACGATGAAGCCTGTTATCTACGTTGCAAACGTAAGTGAGGCTGAGGCGGCAGGTGTATCTCCCGATAATGAGCTTTATAAGGCAGTAGCTAAGAGAGCTGCAGAGGAGAATGCAGAGCTTATTCCCGTTTGTGCAGGAATCGAGGCGGAAATCGCTGAGCTTGATGCTGATGAGAAGGCGATGTTCCTCGAAGATCTCGGAATTACGGAATCAGGACTTGACAGACTTATAAAGACAGGATATTCAACACTCGGACTTATCAGTTACCTTACAGGCGGTCCCAAGGAAGTAAGAGCCTGGACCATCAAGAAGGGAACCAAGGCACCTCAGGCAGCAGGTAAGATCCACTCTGACTTTGAGCGTGGATTCATCCGTGCATCCATCGTTTCCTTTGACGATCTTATGACCTCAGGTTCCATGAATGCCGCAAAGGAAAAGGGACTTCTCCGCAGTGAAGGTAAAGAGTACGTTATTGCAGACGGTGACGTTGTAGAGTTCCTCTTTAATGTATAAATAATATATTACCGAATAAACAAAGAAACCGAAAAAATAATGACATTTTTTAGTTATTATTTTTCGGTTTCTCTTGATTTTAGAGAGTGAGTAATGTATAATTTAAAGTAGTGCATATTTATGTGCGGATTTTGAATTTTAACCCGGCAGAGCCGGTTATATATCGGAGGATATTATGTCTACACCTATTTCAATTCAGCTTTTCTCGCTGAGAGATCAGGCATCTCAGGATCTTGAAGGAACTCTTGCAAAGATTGCGGAGTATGGATACGACGGAGTTGAGCCTTATACTTTCTGGAATTATACTCCTACTGAATTCAAGGCTATCTGTGACAAGTTTGGTCTGAAGATCACCTCTTTCCATACCGGACTTGAGTGTTATATCAACGACGGAGTTGAGAAGACTTGTGCTGACAGAATCGAAGCAGGATGTGAAGTTGTTGCATTCCCTTATCTGTTCCAGGATCACCGTGGCGGTGAGTCCAAGTTTGAGGAGACTAAGGAATACTGTCAGAAGATTATTGAGATCTATCAGAAAGAAGGCATTGAGCTTCTTTTCCACAACCACGAGGGTGATGCTTATCCTGTCGGAGAAGATACACGAGGTTCTATGGACATTCTCTTTGAGGAGACCGGTGTTAATCCCGAGGCTGATACTGCATGGCTTCTCGCTGCAGGTATCGATCCCGTAGACTTCATGAACAAGTATAAGGGACGTGTTCGCGCTATCCATATCAAGGACTTCGGCTACTACGGAAAGATCCCTTCCAGAATCTGTAAGGCTGCAGGTAGATACGATGCATGGAATGACAACTGCGATACATTTAACGGTGTTAACTTTGAGTTCAGAACTCTTGGTCAGGGTATTCACGATATTCCCAGAACTGTTAAGGCGGCTGTTGAGATCGGTGGCTGTAAGCACGTTATCGTAGAGCAGGATAACCCCACTCCCGGTAAGGATGTATTCCTTTGTGCTAAGCAGAATATCGAATTCCTCAGAACATTCGAGTTTTAATTGACTGAAAGGCTTGGTATAGATCATGGCTGATAAAAAACTTAGAGTCGGTATTATCGGTACCGGCGGAATATCAAACGCACACACTCAGAAGTATCTGATGATGAAGGACGATGTTGAGATCGTTGCAGGTGCGGATATCGTTCCCGGCAAGGCTGAGGAATATTTTAAGAGATACGAGATCGATGCAAAGGCTTATACCGATCACAAGGAAATGATCGAGAAGGAAGAGCTCGATGCGGTCAGCGTTTGTACATATAACCGTAGTCACGCAGAGTGTACAATTGATGCACTGAATGCTGGTATTCACGTTCTCCTTGAGAAGCCTATGTGTGTAACTCTGGAAGAGGCTGTTGAGATCATGCGTGCTGAGAAGGCAAGCGGAAAGATCCTTTCCATCGGATTCCAGCCCCGTTTTGATGCAAATATGCAGCAGATCAAGAAGATCGTTGAGTCAGGTGTTCTCGGCGAAATTTACTACATCCAGACCGGTGGTGGACGTCGCCGCGGTATTCCCGGAGGTACGTTCATCGAGGATAAGACCGCAGGTATCGGTGCTCTCGGTGATATCGGATGCTACTCTCTGGATATGGTACTGAACGCAATCGGCTATCCTAAGCCCCTGACCGTATCCGGTTACAAGTCTGCATTCTTCGGCACCCGTCCTGATTACAGCGACTACGTTGCAAAGGGCAAGCCTGAGTACGCTGAGAAGTTTGCAGTAGATGATTTCGCAGCTGCATTTGTTCGTCTGGAAGGCGACATCGTTCTGGACTTCCGTATTGCATGGGCTATGAACATGGATACACCCGGCGACACCATCATCCTTGGTACCGAGGCTGGTTTGAGAATTCCTTCTACCGAGTGCTGGAACGGTACTGTAGGCGGCGAAATGACCCTTTATAAAGAAGTATGCGGTGAGCAGA
>JAZUBE010000136.1:0-2144 GCA_045638325.1 Eubacteriales bacterium | reverse complement strand
TATCCATTCCACAGGCTGGATCACGTGAGGATGATGACCGATTATCGCATCTACACCAAGATCAGCAAAGAGCTTTGCAAATTTTTTCTGTTCCTCCGAAGGGGTAAAAGCTCCTTCGGCACCCCAATGAACCGAGACAATTACCACATCGGAATTATTCTTTGCCTCAGTGACCTGCATTGTTATTCTGTCTCTTGCTTCTTCACTGATGTTTCCGGACTGAACCATTGATGTATCTTTCTCATCAAGATACGGTGCCCATGCGTTATATCCGTCATAAAGCGGGATTCCATTGGTGTGATCCGCATACGACAAAAATGCTATTTTAATCCCGTTTTTCTCCATGTATCTCGGAGTGTTGAAATCCTCCTCAGATTCATATCCTCCGATCATCAGCACAGGCTGACTTTTCCAGAACTCAATAGTCTTTTCAAGACCCGCACCGCTTTTATCAAGCATATGATTGTTGGCAATATTTACAACGTCAAATCCAACATCAACAAGGTCATAACCCACATCGCGGGGACTGTTAAATGCCGGATAATATGTAATATCATACCCCTCTCCGCACATGAGAGTTTCCTGATTTATGAATGCGATATCGGCACCACCTATCACCCTCGCAACCCTGTCATAGGAATAGGCAAAGCCGTACTGTCTGCCCGCAGGAGCCTTAGTCGCCGCCTCACGAACATTTCCGTAGTAGATTATATTATCGCCACAACCAACAAAAGATATCTTTGCCGGGGGAACTGAAGGTTCGGGGATGGTATCTGCAACAGAAGTAGTCTGCATAGTATCATCGGTAGCAATGTGATCTGTGACGGCAGGCTCCTTCTTTACGGCAGTAGTCTCAGACCATTCTCCCGCAGGTCTGAAAAGTCCGCAGGATGAGAGAAGTAAAACGGATATTATAAGACAAACGATCGGTATTATTCTTTTCATTCTATCTCCTCCTTAATGCTCACCATCTTTAAAATTGCATAGTTAGACATTTAATGATAACATACAATATAGCAAAATTCAAGTGTTTGTAATTTTATTTATAAAAATGTAATAACTATCGTGGGATTTAAGAAAAAAAGGGGGTATCCCCCCTTTTTAAAGAATCACACATAAAAGACCGTTACACCCTTCACAAATTATCTTTGAAAGAGCTTCACTCATCTTTTCACGCGCATCCTGCGGCATATGATCAAGCTTTGCTCTCATTCCGTCATTTACGAGATCATACATTGACCTGCCAAACATATTTATCTCCCAGACCTTTGCCGGATCATTCTTCATTTCTTCCATCATAAACCTCACCATCTCCTCAGACTGTTCTTCAGTACCTATGATGGGATTTATTTCAGTCTCTATCTTTGTTTTTATCATATGAATTGACTCAGCTGATGCTCTCAGCCTTACGCCATAGCTTCCTGCCTGACGGATTATCTCAGGCTCATCAAGTGTAAGCTCATCAATTTCCGGCATAACGATGCCATATCCTTTTTCCTCCGCCTGATCAAGCGCTACAGATATTTTATCATAATCTTTTTTTATCTCGGAAAGATCTGCAAGAACACGGAGAAGCTCCTTTTCCGACGATATTTCAAGTCCCGAAATCTCGCCAAGCGTCTTATAGTACAGTAATTCAGGTAATGAGAGTTTCACAACGACACTTCCGTCCCCCATATCAGCCTTAACGTATGTGACTATACTGCCCGAAAAACTCTCATCAGTGTTCATTATATCTGTCAGCTTTTCAATAAAGCTGACAGTAGCATCACTCAGTTTCCGCACATTAGATGATGCGTTTTTTACACATTCTTTCAGATGCTTTCGAATGGGATGATCCCGTTCAAGTGAAGCTGCCCACTCAGGGTATTTTACACTTATTTCTGTTATCGGGAATTCTGCAAGGATCATTTCAAGTATCCCTTCAATATCATCCTCATTCAGTTCCATACAATTGACAAGTGCAACGGGTGCATTATACTTTTTCTCAAGTGATACGGCAAGTTCTTCAGCTTCAACTGAATCAGGTTTAGCGGAATTAAGTATAACGGCAAAAGGTTTTCCTATGTCTGACAGTTCTTTTACAACTCTTTCCTCCGCTTCAATATAGCTGTCCCGTGGAATATCACCGATAGTACCGTCTG
>JAZUBE010000135.1:0-3873 GCA_045638325.1 Eubacteriales bacterium | reverse complement strand
CCGAGTGATACTATAAGTGCCGTGACGGGTAAGATCGGTATGCTTCCCGGAGTGACGGCAAAGGCGCTTTATTCCAAGGTGGAGGGAAAATGAGGGAGCTTATAAATAAACTTGAAAGGGAACATTCTCTTTCAGTGGAGGAGTACAGATATCTTCTGGAAAACAGAGATGAAGAATCTGCACGGCTTCTTTCGGAGAAAGCGGCAGAGGCACGAATACGGCATTACGGATACGATGTGTACGTAAGGGGGCTTGTGGAATTTACAAACTACTGCCACAACAACTGCTATTACTGCGGGATCCGTGCAGGTAACAAATGTGCCGAAAGATACCGCCTCACCGAGGATGAGATACTTGAATGTTGTCATGTGGGATACAGTATCGGATACAGGACTTTCGTTCTTCAGGGAGGGGAAGATCCCATATACACTCCCGAGAGAATAAAGGCGCTTGTGTACAGGATAAAGGAGACATACCCCGACTGTGCAGTGACTCTCTCCGTGGGTGAGCATCCGAGGGAGGTGTACAAGTCGTGGTTTGAGGCAGGTGCCGACAGGTATCTTCTCCGTCATGAGACTGCAGATGCGGAGCATTATGCAAGACTCCACCCGGAAAATCTTACCCTTGATAAAAGAATAAGATGCCTTTATGACCTCAAAGATATCGGTTATCAGGTAGGATGCGGATTTATGGTAGGTTCACCGTGGCAGACTGCAGAGCATCTTGCGAAGGATCTGAAATTTATTGAGGAGTTCAGACCGCATATGGTGGGCATCGGGCCCTTTATTCCGCATAAGGATACACCGTTTGGAGACAAAGTCGCAGGAACTCTTGACGAAACGCTGTTTCTTCTCAGCGTTGTTCGGCTGATACTTCCCGAAGTACTTCTTCCCGCAACGACAGCACTCGGCTCAATAAAGGAGAACGGACGTGAGCTTGGTGTGCTATCCGGTGCGAATGTGTGTATGCCGAACCTGTCACCGAAGAACGTCAGGTCAAAATATATGCTTTACAACAATAAACTCTCATCGGGTGCGGAGGCCGCTGAGGATTTCGAAGTTCTGAAAAACAGAATGAAGAATATCGGATACGATGTGGTCGTCGCCAGAGGAGATTCAAAAATAAAATAAACGAAAGGAATATAGACTATGTATAATCCCAAATCAATGAAAGCTGAAGAATTTATAGATCACGCGGAAATAGAGGAGACTCTTGCTTATGCGGATGCTCATAAAACCGATGCAGAGCTGATCGATGCTATCATCGAAAAGGCAAAGCTCAGAAAGGGACTCTCACACAGAGAGGCATCCGTGCTTCTCGCCTGTGAGCTTGAAGATAAGAATCAGGAAATCTACGCTCTCGCAAAGCAGATCAAGCAGGATTTTTACGGTAACCGTATTGTAATGTTTGCGCCTCTTTATCTGTCAAACTACTGCGTGAACGGATGCCTTTACTGCCCCTATCATCTGAAGAATAAGAATATCGCAAGAAAGAAGCTCACTCAGGATGAGATCCGTGCTGAGGTCATCGCACTTCAGGATATGGGACATAAGAGACTTGCACTTGAAGCAGGTGAAGATCCTGTTCGTAACCCCATCGAGTATATCCTTGAATCTATAGAGACTATCTACTCCATCAAGCATAAGAACGGTGCTATCCGCCGTGTTAACGTGAATATTGCCGCCACCACCGTTGAAAATTACAGAAAACTCAAGGAGGCGGGAATCGGTACATATATCCTGTTTCAGGAAACGTACCACAAGGAGAGCTATGAGAGACTTCATCCTACAGGCCCTAAGAGCAATTATGCATACCATACCGAAGCTCATGACAGAGCAATGGAGGGCGGAATCGACGATGTAGGACTCGGTGTGCTTTTCGGACTTGAGCTTTACCGTTATGAGTTTGCGGGACTTCTCATGCATGCGGAGCATCTTGAAGCCGTGTTCGGAGTAGGCCCTCACACAATCAGCGTTCCCCGAATCTGCCCTGCAGATGATATCGATCCCGGTGCATTTGACAACGGAATTTCCGAGGATATTTTTGCAAAGATCGTTGCCTGCATCAGAGTTGCAGTACCTTATACCGGAATGATAGTTTCCACAAGAGAATCGCCCAAGGCCCGTGCAAGAGTGCTTGAGCTTGGTGTATCACAGATCTCCGGCGGCTCACGCACAAGCGTTGGCGGATATGCTGAGCCCGAACCCGAGGAGGAGAATTCCGCACAGTTCGATGTCTCTGACCGCAGAACTCTTGATGAGGTGGTGCGCTGGCTCATGGAGATGGGACACGTGCCGTCCTTCTGCACAGCTTGCTACAGAATGGGACGTACAGGTGATCGTTTCATGCAGCTCTGCAAAACGGGACAGATCCACAACTGCTGCCTTCCCAATGCACTTATGACGCTGAAGGAGTATCTTGAGGACTACGCATCTCCCGAGACGAGAGCTGTTGGTGAAAAGCTTATCGAAAAGGAGCTTCAGGCTATTCCAAAGGATAAGATGCGCGGTATCGTTACAGACCGTCTCACAAAGATCGCCGATGGCGAGAGAGACTTCAGATTCTGAGGTGGCATATGGCAGGACTTAACGAAACTCCAAAGGGCGAGAGACTGCATATTGCCTTTTTCGGCAGACGGAATGCGGGAAAATCAAGCCTCGTAAATGCGTTTACGGGGCAGGATCTTGCGGTGGTTTCCGATGTTAAGGGAACTACCACCGATCCCGTGTATAAGGCGATGGAACTTCTTCCTCTCGGCCCTGTTATGATAATTGATACCCCCGGTATTGATGATGAAGGAGAGCTTGGCTCTCTTCGTGTCCAAAAGACGAAGCAGGTACTTAATAAGGCCGATCTTGCCTTGATCGTCGTTGACGGAACAACGGAGGTGGGACAGGATGAGACAGATCTTGTCAGTGCCGCAAAGGAGAGGGAGATACCGTACATCATCGTGCAAAACAAGGCGGATCTTCTTGCGGATGTACCGGAAAATACCGACACGGAGTTGTGGGTAAGTGCTGTAAACGGTTCCGGCGTGGATGCTCTCAAAGAAAAATGCGCCGCTATCGTTAAAAGTGAGGAGAACGGACGTCGCATAATCGGTGATCTTCTTGAACCTCTCGATACTGCAGTGCTTGTCGTACCCATAGATAAGGCGGCGCCAAAAGGCAGACTTATCCTTCCGCAACAGCAGACTATACGCGATATTCTTGATGCAGGAGCAAATGCTCTTGTGTGCAGGGACAGCGAGCTTACGGGAACTCTCGGGAAGCTTGCAGAATCTCCGAGGATCGTCATTACTGACAGCCAGGTATTCGGAAGTGTTTCAAAGATGGTGCCTGAGGATGTGCCGTTGACGTCATTCTCTATACTTATGGCGAGATACAAAGGTGATCTTCCTCTTGCGGTTGCAGGTGCGGCAGCAGTTGACAAGCTGTCAGCAGGAGACCGTGTGCTTGTGGCTGAGGGATGTACTCATCACCGGCAGTGCGAGGATATCGGTACTGTGAAGATACCTATGTGGCTGAGAAAATATCTGGGGTTTGATGTGGATTTCACATTCACTTCGGGAACGGAGTTTCCCGAGGATCTGAGCGGGTATAAGCTGGTGATCCACTGCGGGGGATGCACATTGAATGAGCGTGAGATGAGGTACAGACTCAGGTCGTGTATGAGTGCAGGAGTACCCGTGACAAATTACGGAATCCTTATTGCATATCTGAACGGAATACTGAAAAGGACACTCGCTCCTTTTCCCGATATTGCCGCGATACTTGAATAAAAAAACAATAAAAATATTCGGGGGAAGAGGAGCTTTTTTCAAAAAGCTTCTCTTCCCCGGAACCCCCATCTTTTCAAAAACTTTTGAAAAGG
>JAZUBE010000134.1:0-2773 GCA_045638325.1 Eubacteriales bacterium | reverse complement strand
AACAGAGATGGTAAAGTGAACATAAGCGATGCTAGCGCCGTAATGCAGGCAATACAATAGAATCAAAGGAGGAGAAATTATGAAGTTCAGATACATTATTTCGCTTATTATTGCCGTGGTAATGATGTTCACTTGCGTAGCATCGGGATTATCTGCTACCGATGATACTGTTTGTATGGGTGATGTAAATCTTGATGGAAGAATAACTCTCACCGATTGCAGTTATATGCTGAAATACATAGCAAAATGGGATATGTCAAAATGGAATTTTTTCGAGGAGTACGCTGATTGTAACGGGGATGGACGGATAAATATTTCAGACGTCAGCTTTTTGCTCAGAACTTGTCTCAACTATTGGAATCCGGATGCGGATAAATAATAGAATTTACATATGACGAATAAAACAAAAAACGAGGGAGGTGCTTTTTGAAAAAGCGCCTCCCTACGCACATTACTTTGCTTGCCGACCTAAAGGGTGTCTCACACCGCAAAAACTTTAAAATAAAAACAGTACAGAGTGTGTTGTAAAACTCTTGCATCCTACGTGCCTTTATGGTAAACTTATAATAACAACACGAAAGGATGGGCGTATCATGCCGATCAAATTCAATAAAGCGAACAATAAGATCACCATTACCACTAAAAATACCATGTACATAATGGAAATCATCGGTGGACGTCATCTCGGACATATCTACTACGGTAAGAAGAAGCGCGGATTCGATCCGGAATTCCATTACCGTTGTGGATCTTTTACTCCTTATCATGAAAACCTCTACCAGTTCCAGCCCGATCTTGCGAGAACTGAGTATTCATATTTCGGCGGAGGAGATTTCCGCTGTACATCTCTGAAGATCAAAAACGTCGACGGTAACTCCGTAACGCTTTTCGATTATAAAAAACACCGCATTTTTAAGGGACGTGCACCCATTACCCGCATGCCTTACGCAGAGGTGAAGGACGGAGATCAGACTCTTGAGATCACTCTGTGGGATCCTGTTATCGAGTGTGAATTAAAGCTGTACTATACAGTGTTCTACGACTGTGATGTGATCTCACGTTACATGAAGATCACAAACAAGAGTAAGAACCCCGTTGATATTGAGAAGTGCATGAGCCTTCAGTGCGATCTTCTCGGACGAGATTACGATATTATTTCTCTCCACGGTGCACACTGTTGGGAGAGAATGTATTCAAGAAATCCCGTAAGACTCGGCGGTCAGACTATTTACAGCCGTCGCGGTACCTCAAGCCATCAGTTCAACCCATTCATGGGAATCTGCCGAAGAACCACTACTGAGGAGAAGGGTGAATGTTTCGGATTTAATCTTGTTTATTCCGGTAACTTCCTCGGTGAGGCGGAGCTCGGTCAGGAAGAGGGATGCCGTGTACAGCTTGGTCTTGGCGGAGATAATTTCGGGTGGCACCTCACTCCCGGTGAGACATTTGAATCTCCGGAGGCTGTGATGACATATACCGACAAGGGTATCGGTCAGATGTCCCGCAATTTCCATAAGTTTACACGTGAGCGCATTCTCCCCGAGGAGATATTCGAGAATCGTCCCGTAGTGCTCAACACATGGGAGGCTGTATATTTCAGCATAGATGAAAAGGTGCTTCTTGATTTTGCCGAGAAGTCAGCAAAGTACGGTATCGATATGCTCGTAATGGATGACGGCTGGTTTGGTGCGAGAGAGCATGACCGCGCGGGTCTTGGTGACTGGTGGGAGAATCCTGCGAAGTTTAAGGACGGTCTTAAGACTTTCGTTGAGCGTGTTAAGAAGAATCCTCTCAAATTCGGTATCTGGATCGAGCCTGAGATGGTAAATCCCGACTCCGATCTTTACAGGGCTCATCCCGAGTGGACACTTCGCTGTCCCGGACGTGAGAATATGCTGTCACGTTCACAGCTTGTGCTTGATATGTCAAATTCCGATGTTGTTGAATATCTGAAAGAGTCTTTTGAGAAGACTCTCGGTGATGTGCCGATAGACTATATCAAGTGGGATATGAACCGTCACCTCAGTGAGGTCGGCTCCGACTTCCTGCCTCCCGAGAGACAGAAGGAGGTTGCACACCGCTACATGCTCGGTACATACGATCTGTACCGCTGGTTCCGCGAGAGATTCCCGAACGTGATGATCGAGAACTGCTCAGGCGGCGGTGGACGTTACGACCTCGGTATGATGAAGTACAGCCACCAGATCTGGGCATCGGATAACACCAATCCCGAATGGCGTACCAAGATCCAGTACGGTTCAACTGTGCCTTATCCTGTATCCACAATGTCATGCCATGTATCTCATCCCGGCGACAGCATAAAGGAGATCGACTACCGCTATACTGTTGCGATAAACGGAATGCTCGGTTATGAGATGAACATTCTCCATATGGATGACAAGGTGCTCTCCCGTATTCCCGAGCAGATCGCAGAATACAGACGGTATGAGGAGCTTATCAAGACAGGGGATTACTACCGCCTCCTGAATCCCTGCGAGTGTAACTACTGTGCGTACTATTTCGCGGATGAGACGAATGATAACATCCTTCTTACCTTTGTTCAGCTTACCACCGATGCAAAAGCAAAGGACATAAAGCTTAAGGTATCAAGAGCAGATCTTGGAGCAACATATGTTGACAAAAAGACAGGCGAAAAGTATAACGGTGCCGATCTTCGTCGTGGAGTTGTGGTGACTACCAATACATCAGACGAGCGCTTCTGCCGTATGTGGGAGCTTGTGAAGGAATAATATTTTGCGGGGGAACCCTTTTT
>JAZUBE010000133.1:0-3288 GCA_045638325.1 Eubacteriales bacterium | reverse complement strand
GAAGTTAAGCTTGTTCATAATGGCGGTGTGGAATCCGCAGAAGCATCCGTTCATATCGGCGGCTTCCTCGATGATTCGGATGTAGTCGTATACATACTCATATCCGTCACCGTAGGCCAGGAACAGAAACTCTTTTAGCATCTCATGGTATTCTTCCTCGGTGATGTTTGCGTTCCACATCATTCTCTGACCCATGTAGAAGTTTGCAAGACCGGTGTTGTAGGTCTGGTTGATACTGTCACCTTCACAGTGCATAAATACACCGTAGGTGTTGCAGTCGGCAAGATATTTGAAATCGTGGTAGAGATTGAAGGTGTAGGGAGAGGAATATGCGAGGTAGTATGCCTGGAAGGGGTAGTACCATACGTAGAG
Organism: Eubacteriales bacterium; assembly: GCA_045638325.1. Lineage (GTDB taxonomy): Bacteria > Bacillota > Clostridia > Oscillospirales > CAG-272 > UMGS1312. The sequence continues at coordinate 2,916 of JAZUBE010000133.1, read as the reverse complement.
ATTGTCGGTGAGCGCAGCCCAGCCGTCATACATATTTGCAAAATACTTATTTGTGGCGCATTCGGAACCGCTGATGGGGTGGTTTCCGCAGATAAAGGGACCGTCAACAGTGACGTAGAAGCAGTATGAAATATATACGTTCTCATGAATTTCGAGATTTCTCGGAGGTTTGTCTGAGCCGTAATAAGCAAGAATGGCAACGGGTACCTCAGGAAAGCCCGCATCCACAAGAGCCTCTGCAACGATATTTCCGAGGTTGACGGTAGCTCCTGAGACTCCGCCGTGCTTTGAGTACAGTGCTACACAGTTTTCACACATACAGAATGAACCGATATCGTGCTGTGCAACATCGATGGTGGGGATGTTTCCGGCCCTGATGGCATCCTTACGATCTTCACAGTAGTTGATGACTCTTTCTATAAGGAGGTTGTTCAGGAATTCGTCGGTGTAGCAGGGGTTAATGCCGTAGCTGTATCCTACATTATAACCCAACTCCTGAATCTCCTTGTCGGGGATCCACTGGTTTGCATATCCGTGACATGCCTTAGTGATAACGCCGTATCCTCCGTATCTTGACATATTCCAGCCGTTGTGCTTCAGTGCGGGAGAAGACGTTCCTCCTCCGTGAGTATCACGTGCATGGATAGAGGGCTCTTCGGTGTGGTCAACGTTAGTATCGATCACGATGGAATCTGCCTTGTAGATATATGCGGTAGCGGCCTCAACATCGCTCTTCTTGGCGATATCGGCATAGTAGAAACGATAGCCTATGTACTGCTCGAGGAAACTGTACACACCGTACATACATCCTCTGTATCTGCCGCCTGTAATGGTTATACCCTTTTCGTGGGATTTGATGTTGAATGCCTCGTCGCCATAGATCTCTCCGGTAACTTCACGTACGAGTGTGATAGCATATCCGTCGGATTCTGTAACTATCTCGGGAGCGATGCCGCAGGCATCTCCCAGAAATCTCTGAAGCTCTGTTGCGGCGAATTTCTGACATTCATCCGCATCGGCAGGACAAACGATAACATACTCTGAGAGATCCGCGCCTGCGATCTCGATGCTGCCGACACGATACTCCTCACCCTCAATGATATTCAGAGGTCCGGTCTTTTCGCAGTAATTTGCATAATAACGAACAGCCATATCAGTGCCGAGATCTGTCTTACCGAATATAAGAGTTTCATCTGAAGCAAGAGCCCTGCGGATAATATAACCGTCATCCATTATCCCAGACATATCAATACCGTATGACTCCGCATCAGCGGCATTACCTACGATTATCTCAGTATTCGAAACAATACCGTCGGCGGTGAGTCTGTCACTGAGCCAGCTTGCGTATTTTGCCGTACTTGCGGATGATGAGACTGCCGAAATTTTTTCTGACGGAGCAGTACCGCACCCTGCAATTGCGAAAATAACAGTTGATGCCGCAATTATTGAAGAAAGAATTTTTTTCATGATGTGCTCCTTATATTATTTGATATCAGGCGAAAGGATTTACCCATTCAAAGGGATTTACGTTATAATCAACTTCATCTATGGACGGTGTACATTGGGTATCACCAATCATAAGCCAGCTGTAATTTTTGATATAGAAGTCCACCTTTGCCTTGTATTCTGCACCTGTGGTGTCGTTTCCGTTCACCCACATATCATCATGGCGTGTGGCGATCTCGTAATAATACACCGTGGCAAAAAGACTGTCAATAAGCACCTCCTGTTCGGTGTTACGGGCAAGGCGGAACGCCTTTTCACGGAGAGTGAATATGAGATCAAGATTCTCCTTAATGTACGCCATATCGAGCTTGTTTTCAAAGCTGTCGAAGAATCCGCAGAAGCAATGATCTGTGCGGTCTGATGCCTCCTCCATGTGCTGAATGAATTCGTAAACGAATTCGTATCCGTCACCGTAGGTGAGCCACAGATACTCCTTCAGCATTTCGTGGTACTCCTCTTCGGTTATGTCAGCGTTCCACATCATCCGCTGAGCCATGTACCAGTTTATAAGTCCTGCACTGCATGTTGCGGGATCGCCGAGGTAGAATATACCGTAGGTGTTCTTGCCTGCAAGATACTTTATATCGTGGTAGATATTGTTTGTGTAGGTGGAGGAGTATGCGTTATAGTAAGATGACGAGGGGTAGTACCACACGTAGAGATTATCCGTGATGGCTGACCATCCGTCGTACAGATCGGAGAAGTATTTGTTTGTCTCGCACTCTGTGCCGTTTATGGGATGATTGCCGCAGGTACGAAGCTTTTTATCATCACTTATGTAGAAGCAGAAGGAAACCTGTACGTTTTTGTGTGGTACGGTCTTCTTCGGCGGTACGGATGTACCGTAGTACGCAAGGATAGCAACGGTTATCTCCGGATATTCCGGCTCGATCGCCTCTGCTACTGCATTGGCATGACGCACGATAGTGCCTGACACCGCACCTTCTTCGCGGTATACGTCAAGACAGGTCTTACACATACAGAAAGAGGGAATATCCCGCTGGGAAATGTCTACTGTGGTAAAATCCCTGCCCAGAACGGCACCGCCGTTTTTCTGGTTTGAGAGATCTGCAAGTACCTTTTCGATAAGGAGGTCGGTAAGCTCCTCATTCATGAAGCAGGGATTTACATTCCTGCTGTAGCCTCCCTCAAATCCGAGAGCCTCAAGCTCATGGTCGGGTATATATACCTGATGTCCATGGCAGGCCTTGGTTATCCTGCCGTATCCGCCGAGCTTTTTGTTGCCGTCATAATATTGACCGTTGTATTTGAGTGCGGGCGATACGGTGACAGAATAATCGAAGGGATCACGTACCGTGATGGATGGCTCTACGGTCATGTCTATGAGATCTGAGGGGATATCGATGGACTTGTTTTCATAGAGATACGCATCTGCACGGTCCACATCTC
>JAZUBE010000132.1:0-3574 GCA_045638325.1 Eubacteriales bacterium | reverse complement strand
TATTCCTGCACCTGTGTGCGAACCGCAGTCGGGAATAAGCTCCGCAGTCGGATGCGGTGACAGCACCGTGGCAGGCTGGCTGATCGGCATGGGCTTTGCCGGAGATAAGGTGCGGGAGAATGCGTTTGCATGTGCGAAGGTAAATTCTGCCGCAGAGCTTGCGGTGATGCTCGGGAGCGCATCGTACTTTATGGGTTTCCCACCGTCACCCGAAAAGGTATGCCGTATGCAGGGTGACTGACTTGCCGTATACCCCCTACATAATTGAATTAAAAGATAAAGGAATATGATCATGATAAATTTCAGAAAATCTGCTGCATTATTTGCAGCACTTGCAGTGCTTTTGTCCTCATCTGCCTGCTCAGGCAATAAGGCAGGAGAAAAAGCGGACACCTCTGTCGGCACTACTGCAGAAAGCACACCCGTAACAAACCCCGGTGTAAAGCTTCCTCAGGTAATAGACATCGCTGATGTGAGAACGCTTATCTCCTCGGTCAAGGCGGAGTATAACGCAAATGCCACGGTGACTCTGTCCGACGGTACGGTGATTTCCACAGCTGTGAAGGATCCCGATATCACGGCTGCAGGAGTTGCGGACGGTACAGTCACCGACGAACAGAAGAACGCATATGTGAAATATGTTGCGAATATCAGAGCGATAGTTTGTGATAGAATTGCCGCATATTTCCCCGAGGAAAATAAGGCGAGTACCGAGGGCAGTTCCGGGAATGTAGGGATATTCATGTTCCTTGATCCCGTATCCGAGGGATTCAGCTCCGCTGAAGCCGCACTGGGTAAGCTGTCGTACAGTAAAGGTATCCCTATGGACTATATCCTGATCGAGAAAAATACTGCATATTTCTGTAATTCGGACACAGGTGCAGCCGAACTGCTCTGTCCTAATCCCACTGAGAACGAGATCCTCATGGCGATCATGCAGAGCGCATCGTAAGGTGGATGTAATTCGGGCTGCGTTTGTCGTTGCGCAGAAAGTGCGGAAAAATATTTCGGAAATATTCCGTAAAGCTATTGACTTGTTATTACTAATATGATAAAATCAAACTAATAATAACAAAAGGGAGCAGTAGTATGTACAATATTCTGAAACACATCTGGATAGCTTGTCTGATAATATTTTTAGTGATAGCCCCGATCGACAGCCATGCTGCAATTATGTTCCTTATAATGTCTGCGGTAATAATGGCGATCCTGTATATAATTGTTGCCACCCATTGTCAGGACTGCAGAAAAAGGATTACGAAAGACAGAAAAGGATATATTGTCAAAGGAACCGTCCTTTGCAAAGACTGTCTTGAAAAAAGGTTCAAAAACGAAAAGAAGGAAGTCCCCGTACAGCACAGCGATACGCCTCATGCTAAAGAATATTGTGATCGATGCGGTAAGAGATTTTATGCTTACTCGGGAAGACATCACGAGGACGGACAGGTCATATGTGATGAGTGTCACAACTTAAAACGGTTGAAGACAGAGCATAGCGAGATGTACATAAACTATAAAAAGTATATGCGTGCTATGGAAAACAGCATCTCCGAGCGAGTCGGTAGATTTGCTCCGGAATTTATTCCTTCCTATCACACGCTGAAGGAGTTGCCTCCCGTCGAAAAAGCTCTCGTGGAAGATGAGCTTGAAAACATATTGAACAAATGCGGTGATGATCTGAGAAAAACCTTTGCGGTGAAATATTTTGCGGATAAACACAATGATGATTTTGAAAAAGAGGACAGTGTCCGTTATTACAACCTCACTCAGATAAAGCTTGACAACTTCGATAAATTCAAAGAAAGATGTACGGAGACAGACAAGGAGTGTATTGAGCATCTGTTTACTTTTGAAATCAGTTCGCACGGTTATAGTGCAGAGTTGGTGGAGCTATACAAAAACACCGCTGACGGAAGCTTTTGTATAGAACGGCGCAGTTTATATGTAGTTACTATAGGACCTCCCATAGCCAATAATCACGAAATAGTACGTGATGAAACTGCCGGGTTTGTTCCCATAACCGAGGATGCTGCAAAGGAGATAGCGGCATGGAAATATTTGTGGTTAGTGAAAGGCGGACTCATGGAGATTGAGTATTACAAAAATGACGTCGATGCAGTAAGAAAGGTACTTGGTATCTGACAGCTATTGCGTGGCAGAAAAAGTTTTCAACAGAGTTTTGAACAGAGTTTTGAACAGGTTTTCAACAATTCGGGCGAAAAACGGCAGATTTCGGGTGAGCGCTGTGCCTCAGTATCATTATCAGTTTCATTTACATTATCAGTATCAGTATCAGTATCAGTATCATTATCATTATCGGGTTTTTTGGGTTTTTAAAATAACCCACTGGGTTATGTTGGGTTTCTTTGGGTTTTTCGGGGGGGTTAAACTCCTTCCAAGAAAACACCGTGACCGAAAATCACCCCTTGACAATCAAAGAGAAATATGATATCATATTATATGTAGAATTTTTCAAAGGCGATGACGAAGACAGAGCATTACTTCAAAGCTCCAAAGCGAGTCGGGGACGGTGAGAGCCCGATGTGCCGTGTATTTCTCATATCACTTCCGAGCCGCAGGGTGAACCGTGAGGAAAACCCTTGCCGGAGCCGCACCGTTACAGGCGGAGCATATTATTGTATGCAGGTGGTATAGCGGATAACTCCGTCCTGTCATGGGACGGAGTATTTTTTATATTTGACGGAAAAGTTATGCTGCCGCAATTATTATTGGAGGTACATTATGTACAGAAAAGTATCGACAAGCCTCGATTTCAAAGAGAGAGAAAAGGAGATACTCGATTTCTGGAAGAAGAATTCCGTTTTCGAGCGTCAGAATGAGATCCGTGTGGACGGCCCCTCATATACCTTCTATGACGGCCCTCCCACCGCTAACGGTAAGCCTCATATCGGTCACGTGCTTACCCGTGTTATCAAAGATATGATCCCCAGATACCACTCCATGAAGGGTGCGTATGTTCCCCGTAAGGCGGGCTGGGATACTCACGGACTTCCCGTTGAGCTTGAGGTTGAGAAGCTTCTCGGCCTTGACGGTAAGGAGCAGATCGAAGAATACGGTATCGCTCCCTTTATCGAGAAGTGTAAGGAGTCCGTATGGAAGTACAAGGGAATGTGGGAGGATTTCTCCGACACCGTTGCATTCTGGGCTGATATGGACAACCCTTACGTTACCTATCACAATGACTTCATCGAGTCCGAGTGGTGGTCACTTAAGGAGATCTGGAACAAGGGACTTCTTTACAAGGGCTTCAAGATCGTGCCCTATTGCCCCCGTTGCGGTACACCTCTGTCATCCCACGAGGTTGCACAGGGTTATAAGGACGTAAAGGAGCGCTCCGCTATCGCAAAGTTCCGATTCAAGGACGGCGACGGCGCATTCCTCGCATGGACTACCACACCCTGGACTCTTCCCTCAAACGTGGCTCTCTGTGTTCACCCCGATGCAAAGTATATCAAGGTGAAAACCACTGCAGAAGATTCCGAGATCTTCATTCTCGCAGCAGCACTTGCCGACAAGGTTCTCGGTGAGGGCGCATACGAGATAATCGAGGAGT
>JAZUBE010000131.1:0-2278 GCA_045638325.1 Eubacteriales bacterium | reverse complement strand
GCGATAAACATACCGTAAAGCACGATTCCCATTGCGTTTGTGACTGTTTCGGGAAGAAGCTGTCCCGCAGCGGCACCGAGAAGAGTACCGAAGCTCCATCCGAGAAATGAGATAAGGATAAGTCCGTACATATATGACGGTCTCAGCCGTTCTCTCCTTGATGATGCGACGGCAAATATTTCATCCGTGATACCGAATGAAACAAGAAGCCTGTGCGGCAGGGTAAAAGAGGAGTCGAGCTTCTGGGAGAGAGATATCCCCATGAGGGAGTACCGTATGTTTATTACAAGCTGAGTCAGTACCATTTCGATAAGAGTACCGCCGGCGGCGATGATCCCTACACCTGCAGCCTGTCCTGCGGAGGTGAGGTTTGTCACGGATATCCCTACAGCCGCAAGAACCGAAAGTCCTGCACGTACTGCCATTATCCCGAAGCCGAAGGATACCGACAGATATCCGAGAGCTATCGGCACACCATGCCAGAGCCCGCGTGCAAACTGATTTTTCAAAAAAACTCCCCCTTTCGTTTTCTTATGGGATATTGTAACATAAATCGCAGAGAATAGCAAGTCCGGCAGTACATCATCATATACAAAAAAATCGTATAATACACATGTTATTTCGGCTGATGCTTCATTGACTTGAAAGTTGTTTTGTGATATATTTAATATGTTGGATTATGTCGTTTTTTAACAGAAAGGTTTTTTATGGAAACAATACTTTCTCTGTCCATTGCGCTTCTGGCCGGACTTCTTATGTCGAGAATCACAAAGCTTCTCGGACTTCCCGCAGTTACCGCTTATCTTGTAGCCGGTATTCTTATCGGCCCTTACTGCCTCGGCAGACTTGGCATTGCAGGTCTCGGCTTTACAAGTACCGAGAATGTTGAAAGCTTTAAGATAATCTCAGAGGTTGCCCTCGGTTTTATCGCTTATTCAATGGGTAATGAGTTCAGAATCTCACAGCTGAAAAAAATCGGTCGTCAGGCTATTGCCATAGCTGTGTTCGGTGCTCTCGTAGCTACTGTTTTCGTTGATGTGGCACTTATCGTTGCTCATTATGTTCTCGGAGATGTTATATCTCTTCCCGTAGCTATCACTATGGGAGCTATTGCATCGGCAACAGCACCTGCGGCGACTCTGATGGTAGTAAAGCAGTATAAGGCAAAGGGTGCTCTTACAGACATCCTTCTTCCCGTTGTAGCCTTTGACGATGCTGTGGGACTTATTATTTTTGCTGTATCCTTTGGCGTTGCAAGAGCAATGAATGTGGGCCATTACGATATTGTTTCAATTGCGGCAGAGCCCATTATCGAGATCGTTGCATCCCTTGCTCTCGGTGCACTTATCGGAATTGTATTCAATCTTGTTGAGCGATTCTTCGAGTCCAACACAAGACGTCTCTGTATTGCGATCACTTTTGTTATGATGGCTGTTGCGCTGTCTATGCTGAAGTTCGATATAGGTGGAGTTCACGTAGGATTCTCCACACTTCTCACCTGTATGATGATGAGTACCGTGTTCTGCAATATTTGTGATTTCTCCGAGGAACTTCTTGAAAGGACTGATAAATGGACACAGCCGCTTTTCGTGCTGTTCTTCGTGCTCAGCGGTGCAGAGCTTGAACTCGGTCTGTTTGCACATATTGCAATCGTGGGAATCGGTGTGATTTATATTATCTTCCGTTCTGCAGGTAAGATCGTCGGTGCGTTTTTCAGTGCAAAGGTTACAAAGTGTCCTGATGAGGTTACGAAGTATATCGGTATAACACTTCTTCCCCAGGCGGGAGTTGCTCTCGGAATGTCGATCGTTGCACAGCAGGCTATGGGAGCAGGCGGAGATATGGTAAGAAATATCTCTCTGTTCTCCGTGCTTATTTATGAGCTTGTAGGTCCTCTTATGACAAAGATCGCCCTTACAAAGGCAGGCAATATTGAACCTAAGGCTCCTACTCCCAGAAAAATTGCAAAGGATGCAAAAAAAACAGCTAAATAACAGTTGTGTGCGATTTGAGATAAAGACTCTGTGATACGATAATAATTTTAAAAATGAAAGGATGTATAATATGAATGACGGACGTTTTCCCATTGAGACTTCCCGGGAGAATCCGGTGGAAAAGAGCTCAATGGATGAAGTAATTGACGGGCTTGAGCGTGACGCAGTGCCAATGAAGCGAAGACGCAGAGGGAGATTTGTCCGGAATATCAGGTGCTGCAAAAAGCAGATCATCATCGGGGTTTCGGCGTTTCTTGTGGCAGGTGTTATAGTCGGTGCTGTAT
>JAZUBE010000130.1:0-2140 GCA_045638325.1 Eubacteriales bacterium | reverse complement strand
TTCTTGGGGGGCGCACTCTCGGGTTCGATCGTCGCTGCCTCATCTAACACCTCCTTTTCAGAATCGGTCTGAGGCAGAAGCGCACTATTTAACTCTTCGGCGCCGTCTTCGGATCCAACACCTGCATCCGGGTTGTTTTCCATATCAGTATGGAGAATGGTTGTTTCCTCATCAGGAAATAAGGGTTTCTTCTTGGTCATATAAAACCTCCTTTTTATAATTTTTTTGAAACTTTAAAGCGATAACTTGTGCATCGCCCTGTGAAACTATATTTGATGACGAGGATGAGGTGGCTTATTCAATTGTCAATGAGCAGAGACACTTTTTAATGCCTTCATAAACACAGTGGAATTGATTTAACAAAACCTCATCCATTTTGAAGAAAAATTTTTTAAGGGGCGTCCCTTATCTTATTTGCGCATCTCAAAATAACTCCTTTCTTTAGATCCCACACCAACCAACTAAGGTGCTGGCAGTGTTTACGTACCATCTGGGATCGTTCTCAAAATCCCAGTTCAATGTTTCAGTTTGATTGGGTTTATAACCGACTTTAAAAAGAATAGTATGCAAACGGTACTCCCCGATGAGCTCTACGTTAGAGCGAGAAATCTCATATCCCTCTCGCGCAGCGTAATATCTTACGAAGCACAAAATTTCAGGAAGGCAATCGGCGTTATCGTACCGGTGTGATTCTGTAATACTCACTCCATCTTTTCCAAACTTCATAGCAACAGTTCCATGGTCCCCGAGATCCAGGGTTACTTTCCCATCATTTAATTCAGTATAGTGAAACTTATTTCCGGCGGAATTTATCTCCCGGTGCATCTTGCTGATGCGCAGCATACATATGCCAAACAGAATGAGTATGATAAGATTTACTGCTGTGATAACGATAAGATATTTACGTGTTTTCGACAAAGTACCTCCTTAAAAATCGGTTGGCGGTGCCGCCGAACCATACATTCCTGACTTCTTCCTTTTGGGTTTCTCCTCCGGAATAGCATCTACAACTACCGGATGTAATTCTTCTCTTTCGGGGCGATAATCGTATACCGAAACCTCCCTAATCATTTTCGAGTATGGATGTCTGGTATAATCCAACTTGTCGAGCATCAGAACGTTACATCCGCGCACGATGCAAAGCAATTGCTCGTTGGGTATGCGCAACACCTCATCAGGAGTCAGGAGTTTTCTTCTTCCAGTTCCCTCTACGTTTCGGTATTGAGGAATAATCTGTGCGATGGTAATCGTTCGCCTCATTGTCATCGTGGTGTTAACCTCAATGCTCATTTCCCCGCACCGATTTGAAAAGTATTTTGCACTGACCTCATCTGTGCAACCGAGCATAAGCTGGATATCCATATTGCCGATGATTTCCGCCCAGAGATTATTGGGATAGCGATTCTGCAGCTGTCCAAGGGACTGAACTGCGAGCATCACCCGGATATCTCGTGAACGGCATACGCTCAAAAACCTCGTGAAGTCTGAACCGTCTTCTGCTCCGCCAAGTTTACCTATGTTGTTAAACTCATCCAGAATAAGATTGACGGGTACGGTACACCTTCCGCCTTTACAGGTATCCGCGTAACGCGTGAGCTTAATCATAAGGAAGGAAAAGAAAAGCGACGATAGGAATGCCATCGTCGTGTCTTGATCACTAAGTATTAAGTAGTAAGCACATTTCTTTCTTCCGGGCGCCGTCAGATCTATCTCAGATCGGGACGTAATATTCTGTACCGCTTTGTTCTGCATCACCTGCAACCTTGTGCCCAGTCCCAGTATGATACCGGAACGAACCGTATCGCTGGACTGTGCAAAGAGATTAAACGGTGCTTTGGCAGGGTGATCTATCGGCAATTTTGCAAACATTTTGGTCAACTCGTTCTCACTGTTCTGGGTGAGAAGTCGATAGACTGCGGGAAGATTCTTTTCTTCCGGTGATTTATTTGGATCTAACGTTACATATAACACCAGAGCCTTGAGGAGATTTCCCTCTCCATTATCCCAGAAGTGATCCCCCTTTCCTGAACTGGTATTACCGATAATAACGTTGGTCAACACCTGAGCAAGAAGTGTATCTCCGCCAAGGTCACTCATACAGTTCCAAGAATCACTATTCGCGGGACTTACCAAATTGAAC
>JAZUBE010000129.1:0-5313 GCA_045638325.1 Eubacteriales bacterium | reverse complement strand
AATTTTTGACCTTGACGGCACTCTTGCCGATACCCTTGAGGACCTTCTTACAGCCATGAACGGTATGCTCAACCACTACGGATGGCCTGAGCGCACACTTGAGGAGCTTCGCAGCTTTATAAACAGAGGCGCCCGTGTGTTTGTGGCAAGATCTATGCCCGAGGGCTCGTGGAACGATATGAACGATCCTGTTGTCGATGAAGCGATCGAAGTCTATAACGGCTGTTATGATCTTTGCTTTAACGATAAAACAGCTCCTTTCCCGGGAGTTCCCGAGGCTGTTGCACAGCTGAAGGATGCGGCACTCGGACTCGGTGTCCTATCAAACAAGCAGGATTTCTTCGTGAAGCCCATGAGTGAAAAGCTGTTTCCCGAAACCTTCGGGGTTATCCGCGGACAGGGTGAATATCCCGAAAAGCCCGATCCCGAATCTGCTGTTGTTACAGCAAGAGAGCTTGGTGCAAAGCCCGATGAATGTGTCTTTGTCGGTGACTCCGATATCGATATGAAGACTGCAGTGAATGCAGGTATGTATCCTATCGGTGTTGCATGGGGGTACAGAGCTCCGGAACTGCTTGTTGAAGCCGGTGCTGCATATATCGCAGATACCCCTGCGGAACTTGCAAAACACATTCTTGACATGACCGTCTGACCACGGCGCAGAGGGAAAATTTACCCCTAAGAAAATTTATATTTTCGTGGAAATTCATTGACAAACATTGCGCTATAATGTATAATAATTTTATAATAAATCAACAAACGAACTGTATTAGGTTAGTTGTTGAACAATAAATGGAGGAAAGAATAATGAAGAAAATACTCTCTTCAATTCTCACCGCAGCTACACTTGCTTCCGCAATGCTCGTTCCTGTGACCGCTGAGGCCGCAGTAAGCGTTACACAGGAAGTAGATGTACTGTACATGAGAACACAGCCTACATTCGACGGCGTTATAGGTGCTGACGAGTGGGGCGCTACACCCAGTTTTACCGTAAATGGTGCTGAGGCAGCGGTTCCCGGCGATACCGCACCTTCTGCAAAGAATACTTTTGCTCACTATGAGTATGAGTATGATGTTCCTACAAAGACTTTCACCAAGATTGATGAAGCCAATAAGGCGCTTGTTAAGCAGATTTCATACGATGTATGGCTTCGTTGGGATACGAAGTATCTCTACGTTGCAGCTAAGGTAAACGATCCCGACGGATACTACCTCCCTGCAGGTCGTGAGAATATCTGGAATGGTGACTGCTTCCAGTTCAGAGTTGATCCTCAGGGCCCTAACGGCTATCAGAAGTATAAGAATCCCGCTTACGATTACAAGACCGAAGGCTTCAATGTTGATGGAGCAGAGAGTATCGGATTTGTACCGTGGGCTTATAAGACCAAGATCTGTAACATCGGTCTCGGTGCTGTAAACGGTGATACATCCAACTCCAGAAATGTTCAGGCATACGACATGGCTGATCAGGGTACCGGTAAGATGGAGAAGCCTCAGCTTCTGAACGATCCTAAGAAGCTCGGTCCCGATGTTAACCCTCTTAAGGATACAAACGACTATGCGTCTCTCTTCAATATGAGCATCATCGATAACGGTGACGGAACTTCCGTTAACTGCTACGAGTGTGCAGTTCCGTGGGCATATCTCGATCAGTGGGGATTTGGCCAGGTTGCTGTTGGTGCTGTTTGGGGTATGTCTGCCGTAGTTCTTGACGGTTATAAGAACAATGATCCCGAGTCCATGATGTATGGAACTCCGTACCAGTCCTACCTCACATGGGGATCCGGTATCTGTGGAGCACAGCAGGATGATGCTGTTCTTCGTCCCACCATCGGTGGTTCTAACGCAATTATCCTCTCCGATAAGGATATCGACGGTGTGCCTGTTGAGGGCCTTAAGCAGTACGAGGAGAAGGATGATAACGCAGAGGTAGTTCGTAAAGTTATCAGTGCAGAGGGTATGGATGCATATTACCTCCCCTCCGGCGATCACAACGCAGTAGATGGTGACTTTGAGATTTCTATGGATATCGCATATCTCGGCGCTGATCCTATCAACCCTGACAGAACCTATGTTGGTGTGTGGGTTGGTGAAGGCTACGGCATGGCTGCAGGTTGGAATGCAGATACCAAGAAGTTCTTCGTAGGAGCGCAGCTCTTTAACAACGGTATTAACAAGGACATTCCTGCTTCCGAGAGCGAGGAAGAGTTCGATTGGCAGATCGGTGACTGGCACAACATGACTATCAATGTTGTTGATCAGACCGTAACCATTTCTATTGACGGTAAGGTAATGCTCGTTGACACTAATAAGAGCAATACTTGCGTAGATACTTCCGGTAAGTATTCCATCATTACTTATAACATTGGTGACTACGTATACGATAACTACAAGATCATCACAGGTGGTGAGGAAGTTTGTAACTACACTTGTGATACCGATGATGAAGCATTTAACACAAGTGACTTCCAGCTTATGGCTATTCCCATGAACCACATGTTCGTTGAGGGTAAGTGTAAGGTTGCTGATGCGAACTCTCCCTACAACTGTCTCATGAGAAAGAACGTAACTGCTGACGGTAAGCCCTGCATGAAGTGTGACTTCTGTGGCACTGAGGAGGTTTCCGCAGTTACTTACGGTGACGTTAACGGCGACGAGAAGGTTACTCTTTCCGACGTTTCTAAGGTTCTTCAGTCCATCGCTAAGTGGGATGTTAAGGACTTCAACGCTGATGCAGCTGACGTAACAGGTGACGGTAAGGTTACTCTTTCCGATGCTTCACGTATGCTTCAGTTTATCGCTAAGTGGGATGTAACACTTGGCCCCAAGGCATAAGTTAATAATGACTTATCAAACGACCGGCTGGTTTCAGCCGGTCGTTTTTTGTCGTACATCTCTGTGTGTACAATTTACAGAATGTTCATAAACAGCGGGAGATTTTAGGGTATAATATATAAGAATGAATTTGTCCGTTATACGTGGATATCGCCAATTTTCCGCGTAATAATATATACACAGCAATATAGCTATAAGACAACAGATGAATACCACGGCAAGGGTACAGAGATCTCCGCCGCCCTCGGAGACAGGCTATCCTATGCGGGGGCTTTTTGCGTTGTTTTTTTGCGGAGCAGTTTTTATTGCTTTGATGACGGAAAATAATGATTTGAAAGGATATATAATGTCAAAAAACAATAAGAAAAAAACACAGCGCCCTGAGGGTAAGCTTAAGGTAATGATGCTCGGAGGACTGAATGAGATCGGAAAAAACATGGCAGTCCTTGAGTGGGGAGACGATATTATAGTAATCGACTGCGGTCTTGCATTCCCCGATGAGGATATGCTCGGAATCGATCTTGTTATCCCCGATGTGAGCTATCTTGAGAAAAATATAGATAAGGTAAGAGGTATCCTCCTTACTCACGGTCATGAGGATCATATCGGCGCACTTCCTTATGTGCTTCGTTCAATAAATGTTCCCGTGTACGGTACGAGACTTACTCTTGGTATCCTTGAGAATAAGCTCTCCGAGCACAAGCTTCTTGACAAAGTGAAGCTTGTTACCGTTGATGCCGGTGAAACTGTAAAGCTTGGAGTTTTCTCGGCTGAGTTTATAAGAGTTAATCACTCTATTGCGGATGCCTGTGCTATTGCAGTTACCACTCCCGTGGGCGTTGTAATGCATACAGGTGACTTTAAGCTTGACGTGTCTCCCATTGACGGAGGTATGATGGATCTGACGAGGATCGGTGAGTACGGTCGTGAAGGTGTAATGCTTCTGATGTGTGAGTCTACCAATGTGGAGCGTGCAGGTTACACTCCCTCTGAGCGGCGCGTGGGCGGTCAGCTTGACAATATTTTTATGTCACATACCGACAAACGTATAGTAATTGCAACATTCTCATCAAATGTTCACCGTGTTCAGCAGATCATAAATACAAGTGTTAAGTTCGGTCGTAAGGTTGCCGTTACGGGACGCAGTATGCTGAACGTAGTAGGCGCGGCAGTGAAGCTTGGGTACATGAATGTGCCTGCAGGTGTGCTTATTGATATAAGTGAGATCAGCAGATATCCCTCTGAGATGATAACGATCATTACAACGGGATCTCAGGGTGAGCCTATGTCGGCACTTTACCGAATGGCATTTTCCGATCATAATATGGTTGAGCTTACGTCAAATGATCTTGTTATTCTTTCGTCTCATGCGATACCCGGAAACGAGGTTCTTGTTGGTAAGATCATAAATGAGATGTACCGACGCGGGGTGAATGTGTATCATGAAGAGGCGGAGGTACACGTTTCGGGACACGCATGCCAGGAGGAGATTAAGCTTATGCATGCACTGTGTAAGCCTAAATATCTCATGCCCATACACGGTGAGTACCGCCATCTTATGCAGCATAAAGAACTTGCTGAATTCATGGGAATGAATTCCGATGATGTGTTTATTTGTGAGATCGGACAAGTGCTTGAACTTGACGGAGAGACTTGCAAGAAGTCAGGAAATGTGCCTTCGGGACGAGTTCTCGTTGACGGTTACGGTGTTGGTGATGTGGGAAATATCGTGCTCCGTGACAGGCGACATCTGGCACAGGACGGACTTATCGTTGTGGTTGCTACGGTGGAGACATCTGAACAGATGCTTATTTCGGGTCCTGATATTATCTCTCGCGGATTTGTGTATGTGCGTGAATCCGAGGAGCTTATGGATGAAGTCAGAGCGATTGCAAGACAGATACTTGAGGAGACTCTTGACGAAGGTGTTACTGAATGGAACCAGCTCAAGGCTAATGTGAAGGACGGCCTTTCCAAGTATCTCTATCAGAAGACCAAGCGCAAACCCATGATCCTGCCGGTCATAATGAACGTATAGTCGGGGAGCCCCGACGGGCATATATCGGCTGAGTTTAGCTTTAGCCTGAAGCATATCCCACGACCGTGCCGCCTCAGTGCAGTGGCACTTTCGGCTGAATTTGGCTACATTATATGGGGCGCCGCCCCAAACCCCGCAAAGGAACTTTTTGAAAAAAGTTCCTTTGAACCTCAAAAACTTTTATATAAGGGTTTTGGGGGTATAAAGTGAAAACAGAATCAATAAAGGAGTATATAAAAATGATACGACATATAATTTTGTGGAAGCTGAAGAGTGAGATTCCTGCGGAGAAGGTGCCGGAGGTAAAGGCGGGTATCAAGAATGCGCTTGAGGCACTGCCTGAGGTGATCGACGGACTTGTTTCTTTGAAGGTGCATACCGAAGGACTTTCCACATCTACCTGTGATCTCATGCTTGAGTCCGAGCTTCGTGATGAGGCG
>JAZUBE010000128.1:0-8166 GCA_045638325.1 Eubacteriales bacterium | reverse complement strand
ACCGCTTGGCCTTCGACTTCTCCACGCAGACGGCATCGAGCTTCTCCTTGAAGCGAAAAAGATCACCGGAATGCCCATAGTCACCGAGATCATGAATGCAAATCACCTGCCGCTTTTCGAGCATGTTGATGTTATACAGGTGGGCGCACGTAATATGCAGAACTTTGAGCTTCTGAAGGAGCTTGGCCGTACAGATAAGGTGATCCTCCTGAAGCGAGGCCTCGCCAACACTCTGAAGGAGCTTCTCATGAGTGCTGAGTACATCATGGCAGGCGGTAATGAGCGCGTGATCCTCTGCGAAAGAGGCATACGTACATTTGAGACATACACCAGAAACACTCTTGACCTCTCGGCAGTGCCCATGCTTCATGAGCTGACTCACCTTCCCGTAGTAATAGATCCCAGCCATGCAACCGGAGTATCACGTCTTGTAAAGCCTATGGCAATGGCTGCTGCTGCCTGCGGTGCTGACGGACTTATCATTGAGGTGCACAATAATCCTGCAAAGGCTCTTTGTGACGGCCCTCAGTCACTTCTTCCCGAACAGTTTGCAGATGTTGCAAAGTCTGTTATGACCATCCGTGAGGCTATCGGAAAATGAACGATAATAAACTTACAGTAGGAATCGTGGGTCTCGGTCTTATCGGCGGGTCTCTTGCCAAGGCATATACTGCCGCAGGTCACACCGTTCTCGGAGCTAACCGCAGTCCCGCAACTGTGGGGATCGCCAGATTACAGGGAGTTATTGCCGATGAGCTGACACCTGACAGACTCTCCGGGTGCGATATCATCTATCTCTGCACTATGCCGGGAAGCATCACAAAATTCCTCCGTGACAATGCAGATAAGTTCGGTGATGCAGTAGTCATCGACTGTGGCGGTGTTAAAAGAAGTATCTGCAAAGAGGGGTTTGCGCTGGCGAAAGAGCATGGTTTTCTGTTCGTCGGAGGTCACCCCATGGCAGGAAGCCAGAAGGGCGGATACAAGAACAGCCGTGACAATCTCTACAAGGGTGCATCAATGATAATCGTGCCTCCCGTAACGGATGATATCCTCCTTCTTGAGAGGATAAAGCATCTCCTTATTCCTGCAGGATTCGGGAAAATAAAGGTGACTACCGCCGAAGAGCACGACAGGATGATCGCCTATACCTCTCAGCTTGCACACATCGTTTCAAATGCGTATATCAAGAGTCCGGTATCACAGTCCCATCACGGATTTTCCGCCGGCAGCTTCAGAGATCTCACAAGAGTGGCGTTTCTGGATCCCGATATGTGGACCGAGCTGTTTATGGAAAACTCCGATAATGTGACAAGCGAGCTTGACCTTATCATAAAACATCTCACCGAATACCGTAATGCCATTGCAAATGGTGATGCTGAAATCCTCCGCAGACTTCTTGCCGACGGCAGAAGCATGAAGGAAGAAAGCATGAAGGTAAAGTAGGGAGCAAATTTACGGGAACTTTTTTCAAAAAGTTCCTTTGGTAAAGCTTGAGACAGTTTCTCAACAATTCCGAAAGGACGACAACATGACTACTGTACACGTTAATGCATCAATCTCATATGATGTTCACATTGGCAGGGGACTACTCTCAGCTTCAGGCGAGATGATACTTCCCCTTATAAAAGGAAGAAAACTTGCACTCGTCAGCGATTCCAATGTTGCACCGTTGTACGGAGAGGTTGTGAAAACCTCTCTTACACAGGCGGGCTTTGATGTTTGCACATTCATTTTCCCTGCCGGTGAAAATTCAAAGTGCATGGCTACATATGCCGAACTTCTCGGATTTCTTGCAGAGAACAGGTTGTCCCGAAATGATGCTATAGTCGCACTTGGCGGCGGTGTTACGGGAGATCTTGCGGGATTTGCGGCGGCAACCTATCTCAGAGGGATCGATTTCGTACAGATGCCCACCACCCTTCTTGCCGCAGTGGATTCCTCCGTAGGAGGAAAGACCGGCATTGATCTTACCGCAGGTAAAAATCTCTGCGGTGCCTTCCACCAGCCGAAAGCTGTCATCTGTGATACAGACACACTTACGACGCTCAGGCGTGAGGATTTTGTCGGCGGTATGGCGGAGGTCATAAAGTATGGTGTAATAAGAGACGCAGAGCTTTTCGCGCTTCTTGAAGGCTCCGCACTTGAGCTGTTCGATGTCCTCACAGGTGATGACAGTGCGATGGGGCTTCTTCAGCATGTCATCGCAACCTGCGTGGGGATCAAGCGTGACGTAGTCGAGGCAGACGAATTTGAGGGCGGGCTTCGTGCCATTCTCAATTTCGGTCACACCGCCGCACATGCTATCGAAAATCTCAGCGGTTACATGATACCTCACGGAATTGCAGTAGGTGCAGGAATGTCAGTTGCAGCAGAGTATGCTATGTCACAGAATGTACTTTCTTCCGATGATTTTTGCCGTATAATTCATCTGATCTTTGACTATGATCTTCCGACAAACACAGAAACATTGGCGCATGAATATGATATTCAGCCCGAAGTATTCACTCCCGGAAAAATGGCAGAGATCGCACTTTCCGACAAAAAAGCCGGCGGCAGCGAGATCGCTCTCGTGTTGCCTGTGGCAATAGGAAAATGCGAGATCGTAAAAACTCCCACAGATAAACTCACAAAGTTCATGGGGAATAAAAAATGAACATCAAGGTAACTCCATCTTCTCTCACGGGAAGTATTACTGCTCCCGTATCAAAATCCTCGGTGCACAGGCTGATGATCTGTGCCGCACTTGCAGACTCCCCAACCGTTATCCGCTTCAGCGGAGCTGTGTCAGATGATATTATTGCCACGAGACGGTGCCTCATGGGACTCGGTGCAACGATCACCGACATTGACGGTGGCATTCTTGTAAAGCCAATCGACAAAAACATAACTGCAACCGATGAAATTCTCGACTGTGGTGAATCGGGTTCAACTCTGCGTTTTCTCATTCCCGTCGCAGCTATGCTTGGCGGTGTACGCAGATTCCGCCTTCGGGGAAGACTTCCCGAAAGGCCGCTCTCTCCATTGAAAGAGGAACTTGAAAAACACGGAGTAAAATTTTCACTTGACGGAGATATTCTCACCGTATGCGGTGATTCTATGGAAGGCTTGGATTTCGTGATCGACGGTAGTGTGTCAAGCCAGTTCGTTTCGGGTCTTCTCTTTGCTGCATCCCTCACAGGCGGCAGTGTAAAAGTTACAGGCAGGACTGAATCACGGCCATACATTGACATGACAATACAGGCGTTATATAATTATGGTATAGAAACAACTGAAAAAGACGGGGTATTCACTCCCATAAGAGTATCACAGTCACCTTCAGAAGTATACGCTGAGGGGGATTGGTCCGGCGCATCATTCTTTATCTGTGCAGGTGCGTTGTCGGATGACGGTATCACCGTGCATGGACTTCGCCCGGATTCCCTGCAGGGAGACAAACGGTGTGTCGATATAGTAAGAGAAATGGGTGCGGTCGTGAAAGAGCTTTCCGACGGAGTCAAAGTAAGTAAGGGTAACCTCCACGGAATAATCGCAGATGCAACCGACATCCCCGACCTTGTTCCCGTAATAGCAGCACTTGCGGCGGTGGCTGAGGGCGAAACTGTTATAACAGGTGTCAAAAGACTTCGCCTGAAGGAAGGCGACCGTATTGAGACGACCTGCAATATGATACGTGCTATAGGCGGCAGTGCCGCAGGATGCGACGACTGCATACGCATAACAGGAGGGCTTGCTTCCCCCATAGCAGATGTGAACAGCGCAGGAGATCACCGCATAGCCATGGCTGCGGCAGTGCTTGCTTCTGCGGCAAAAGGTGCAGTCACAATAAATGACGCAGACTGCGTCAAAAAATCATACCCCGCTTTTTGGGAAGACTACAGAAAACTGATTGACGGGGAAACCTGAAGTTTTGGTATTTCTCCATAAATATATTTATGAAGGAAGTCTTTGGGAAGGGCTTTTCACGCATAAAAGGAGTAACATATGAGCAATACATACAAAGGTAAAAATCTGGCATTGACTGTATTCGGGCAGAGTCATTCTGCCGCTATCGGAGCGGTGCTTGACGGGATGCCTGCGGGATTTCGTCCCGATATTGACGCACTTCTTGCATTTATGAAGCGTCGTGCGCCCGGGCAGAATAAGATGTCTACACAGCGCCGTGAGGCGGATATTCCCGAGCTCCTTTCCGGTCTTTCGGGTGGGGTCACCTGTGGTGCACCTCTTTCATTCGTGATCCGCAACACCGATCAGAGATCAAACGATTATGCGGAAATATGTGAGAATCCCCGCCCCGGTCACGCAGATTATACCGCCCACGTAAAATACGGCGGTCACAACGATGTTGCAGGCGGCGGTCAATTCTCGGGCAGACTCACCGCACCTATCTGCGCCGCAGGCGGAGTTCTTCTGCAGTACCTGAAGGAACATGGTATCACTATCGCCGCACACATCGAGAATATCGGTAAAGCGGCAGATGTTCGTTTTGATCCCGCAAATGTAACTGGTGATGAGCTGGACAGACTTCTCGGGAAAGATTTTCCCGTTATCGATGACGGAGCCGCCGACAGAATGACTGAAGAAATCGAAAAAGCACGACTCGCCGCCGATTCCGTAGGCGGAGTTATCGAATGTGCCGTTTGCGGACTTCCTGCAGGCCTTGGAGATCCTATGTTTGACGGTATTGAAAACAATCTCGCAAAAGCACTTTTTGCGATCCCTGCAGTAAAGGGAGTTGAATTTGGCGCAGGATTTGCCGCATGTGATATGCTTGGCAGCGAAAATAACGATCCTTTCTATATGGATGGCGATACCGTACGCACAAAAACGAATAATCACGGCGGTATCCTTGGAGGTATCACCTCGGGTATGCCACTTATTTTCCGTATCGCACTTAAGCCCACCCCTTCGATCGGGCGTGAGCAGGATACGGTAAACCTCACCACCAAAGAAAACTCACGTCTGACCATAAAAGGAAGGCACGACCCTTGTGTTGTAGTCCGTGCCGTGCCTGTTGTTGAGGCAGTAGCCGCGCTTGTTATTGCCGATCTCGTGATCGGATAAGTAGTTCCAAACCATCAAAGGAGATATGTAAAATGGAAAATGCAAAGGAAATGCTTGAAGCTCTTCGTTCGGAGATAGATGCGGCAGACAGAGATCTGCTTGACGCATTCATGCGTCGTATGGAGATTTCCTCGAAGATCGCAGAATGTAAAAAAGGCGGAGGCATCGGAGTTGCCGATCCGGGACGCGAAAGACGCAAAATGGCTGAAATCACATCATCCGTAGAGAATAATATGCGCTCATATACTCAGGTTCTCTACTCACTTCTCTTTGAGCTGAGCCGTTCATATCAGGAGAAGATCAACATGGAGGATTCACCTCTCTACCGTGAGATCAGATCTGCCATTGATGCAAATTATACTGCATTTCCCACATCAGCAAGGATCGCTTGTCAGGGTGTTGAAGGTGCATATTCGCAGATCGCCTGCGAAAAGCTTTTCAAAGTTCCCGACATTATGTACTTTGCATCCTTTGAAAATGTATTCTCCGCAATAGAAAAAGGACTTTGTACCTATGGTATTCTGCCCCTTGAAAACAGTACCGCAGGTTCTGTTAACAAGGTCTACGACCTCATGATGAAGCACAACTTCAAGATCGTTCGGTCCATCCGTCTTAAAGTAGATCACAGTCTCCTTGCCTGCAAGGGTACCGACATCAAAGAAATAAAAGAGATATTCTCCCATGAACAGGCTATAAATCAGTGTACGGAATTCCTGAAAACTCTTGGGGATGTCAAGATTACCTACTGCGAGAATACCGCCGTTGCCGCAAAGCTTGTGGCAGAATCGGGAAGAACCGATATTGCCGCTCTTTCAAGCCACGCCTGCGCAGAGCTGTACGGACTTTCATGCCTGTCTCCCTGCGTTCAGGATAAGGGTAACAACTATACCCGTTTCATCTGTATCTCAAAGGATCTCGAGATATATCCCGGTGCGGACAAGACCTCACTTATGCTGACGATCTCCCACAAACCCGGTTCGCTTTACAGAGTACTGTCTCGATTCTATGCGCTGGGGATCAACCTTATAAAGCTGGAGAGCCGTCCCATTCCCGACAGAGATTTCGAGGTGATGTTCTACTTTGATCTTGAGACCTCAATCTATTCCGATGAGTATGCGCAGCTCATTTCCGAGGTGGGCAGACTTTGTGAAGATTTTCGATATCTCGGAAGCTATTCGGAGCTGATGTGATGAAAAAATTCGGACTCCTGGGAGAAAAGCTCGGTCACAGCTTTTCTCCCATAATCCACGGGATGCTGGGAGATTACAGTTATTCCCTCATCGAAAGAAAGCCGGATGAGCTTGAAGAATTCTTCAGATCAGGAGAATTTGATGGGTTCAATGTGACCATTCCCTACAAAAAAGCCGTTATCCCATATATGACGGAGCTGTCGGATCCGGCAAAAAGATGTGGCAGCGTCAACACTGTCGCAAAAAGGGAAGATGGCACGTATTTTGGAGATAATACTGATTTTTACGGTTTCTCCATGATGCTTCGTCACAGTGAGATCGATGTATCGGGCAAAAAAGTCCTTGTCCTCGGAGATGGGGGTGTCGCGCCCACTGTACGTGAAGTGCTGAAGGATCACGGTGCCTCACAGATCATCACGATCTCACGCAGAGGCGAAGATAATTACGACAACATAAACCGTCACAGTGATGCGGCGGTGATAGTGAATACAACTCCCGTGGGGATGTACCCGAACGGTGGTATCTCTCCTGTAAATGTGGCAGATTTCCCTGTACTTGAAGGAGTTCTTGATCTCATTTTCAATCCCCTTAATACAGAATTTATGCTTCAGGCAATGGATCGTGGACTGAAGGCTGAAGGCGGACTTCTGATGCTTGCCGCACAGGCTGTAAAGGCGTCGGAAAGATTCATCGGGGTATCATATCCCGAACCCGACACGTCAGAGAGAATTTACAAAACCCTCCTTCGGATGCAGACAGATATATTTCTCATAGGAATGCCCGGATGCGGTAAGTCTACGGCGGGAAAGGCACTCGCCATATCTCTCGGCAGAGAATTTATTGACACCGACGAGGAGATCACCCGGACAACAGGCAAAACTCCTGCAGAGATAATAAACGAATGCGGAGTTGATGAGTTCAGGCGCATTGAGACAGAAGTGCTCCATAAGGTTTCTGCAAAATGCGGAGCGGTTATAGCCACAGGTGGCGGTATCGTCACAAGAGCGGAAAATCTCAGACTTATGAAGCAGAACGGTGTTGTTGTTTTCCTTGAAAGGGAGCTTTCCGCACTGGCAACAGAGGGCAGACCTCTTTCCGCAGCAGGCGTTGACAAGCTTTGGGCTGAAAGAGAATCTCTGTACCGCGGTTTTGCCGATATGACGGTATCGGTGGATGGCGTTGAATACACCGTTGATACTATAAAAAGAGGACTTGGACTATGAAAAAAGTACTTGTTATAAGCGGCCCGAATCTTAATTTCCTCGGAATCCGCGAGCCTGATATATACGGCAGAAAAACCTACTCTGATCTTGTGGAATTCACTCGTAAGGCACTGTCGGAATGTGGCTTTGAGTCAGAATTCTATCAGTCAAATCACGAAGGTGATCTTGTTGACAAGATACAGGAGGCGTATGGAGTCTTTGACGGTATCATCATAAATCCTGCAGCGTATACTCACACCAGTGTGGCTATCCCCGATGCAATAAAAGCGGTTGGTATCCCCACTGTGGAGGTGCATCTGTCCGATATAAATTCACGTGAGGAATTCCGACGTCATTCGTTCGTGTCCCCCATTGCCGTCGCCACCATCTGCGGCAAGGGTTTTGATGGCTATAAGGAAGCCGCAGAGGTACTGCGGGGAGTTATATAGGTTATTATATAAAAACAGCGAGGGAGCACCTTTTTGAAAAATGGTACTCCCTCGAACTCCCTCTCCAAAAACTTTTATATAAAAAGCTATAGAAGTGAAAATTTTTGACATATAAAAACCCAGGATAAAAATCCCGGGATTTTATTTATTTTTCCGGATATCTTTCTCTTATTTCCGTTTCTCCGAGGAGATAGTCCACACTTGTATCATAGAACCGTGCAAGCTTAATAAGAACGGCTGTGGGAATATCATTCTCTCCCG
>JAZUBE010000127.1:0-4050 GCA_045638325.1 Eubacteriales bacterium | reverse complement strand
AAATGATCTCAATAAAAGCGTCGGTATTATAGCTACAAGCAGCATAACCGATGCAACTCCTGCAACCTTTACCGTTCATACGGAAAACCGTATGAATTATTCCGAGATCGCAAGACAACAGCTTATAAGAGCTGCTGCCGGGAAGGTGGACCTGATGCTCGGAGGAGGATTCGGTACCTATGATGTGGAGGATGTAAAGGATACTATTGATCAGGCGACGTCGGCAGGTGTTACATATACAAAGAATTTCAAAGATGTAAAAGATGCGGATTTCCCTGTGATAGGTCTGTTTGCTCCATACGGAATGTACGGTAAAAACAAAAATGAACCAACTATTGACGAAATGACTGATATTGCTATAGAAAAATTGTCGGAGAATGAGGACGGCTTTTTCCTCATGGTAGAAGGCTCTGAGATAGACAGCTTCGGCCATGAGAATAACCTTCCGGAGGAGGCAAAGCAGGTCTATGAATTCAATCGTGCTGTGGCTGTGGCGATGAGATATGCGGCGCTGAACCCGGATACCGTAGTCATTGTTACCGCAGATCATGAAACCGGCGGACTCTCAATCCCTCCCACGGCAACTCCTGAGAATATTGAGTCGGTGTCAAAGTATTATATGGGGCGTCACGACTGGATAAATGTTCCGGTATTTGCTTTAGGATACGGTGTTGGTGAGCTTTCCGGCTTTGTCGATAATACCCATATTGCGAAGTTTGCCGCTTCTCTTATGGGAGAGAGGGATTTCGGACACGTAAGCGAAATAAAGACACTGTTTGATATGAATGATCCTTCGGTGAGAAATGCTATTGCGGAGATAAATCCTATTACAGTAAAGGTGGGCGAGGACGGTATTTTATATACACCTCTACGCGAGAATAATCAGATCGTTTTACCCATGCAATGTATATCGGCAGACGAAAGCGAGATCTCAAATGCCCGGACCGTAAATGTGACCTATCGTAACATGGGTGATTCATATATAAATCTCCCCGGAATAAGAGTTCTGGATTCGGAAAAAGAGCATCTTATAAGGGATTGGTGTATCTTTGCGGCACCCGGAGAGTGTGTTACCATGTCATATGTTTTACCCAAGGAGACAATACGAGAAGATGCACTCATGTCTTTCGGGCACGTCAAAATATATGCAAGTGCATCAGCTGATACCAAACTGTACATTACCGATATTTCGGTTACCTGTTATGACCAGGAAAAATGATGCTGTCCCCCTGTTCCGTCAATGACGGAGCAGGGGGCTTTTTTGATCACAAACGGTACAAAATATATAATAAAAATGATTTTAAGTATCGTAATATATTGACAGATAAAGTGCATTGTGATACAATGACTTTGTATAAAAGTACACATATGAGGTGGTTTCTTATGAAGAAAAAATTATTGTCGGCAGTAGCGGCGGCGACAGTCCTTCTTGGTACTGTCAGCGGCAGTTATGCTGTTCAGGAAAGCGGTGCTGCAGCCCTTTCTCCGAGGGCTTCCATTGATATAGTTGACGGTCAGATAAAGGGTGTACATCAAATGCAGGATGTGGCATTTGTTAAGGCTCAGTTTGACGGCGATGTTAATGTTGTTTCAAAGAAGGGCGATGTTCTGAAGGATGAGGATAAGATTCCTTCCGAATGTGTGGTAAAATCAGGTGACGACGTTCTCGGAACAATAGTTATTCCCGGTGATGCGAATATGGACGCCAAGATCAACCTCAGCGATGTTTCACGTATGCTTCAGCATATTGCAAAGTGGAGTGTCGATGTATCCGAGGGTAGTGCGGATGTCGATAAAAACGGCAAGGTGAATCTTGCCGATGCATCCCGTATGCTTCAGTATATTGCAAAATGGAATGTTGATATTTCCGATAAGGCACCCGTGATAACCGTATTTGAGGACGGTGTTACCGGGTACAAGCTTCTTGCAAACGACAGTGCTACCGATGCGAAGATCGCCGAGGGTATAAAAGCACTTACCGGAAATGATATTGAGATCGTCAAAGAAGTAGCTGATGGAGATAAGTTCATAACCGTCGGAAAGAATCTTTGGGAAAAGTATGACTTTATTGACGGCGATGCGGCGAGAGCTGTTGAAGATACAAGAGCGTATATCGATACATATGGCGGAAACATTTACCTCACCGCTGCTACCGATGCGGGAATCACAGGATGCATCAACTACATAACAAATCAGGCATTCACTCCCGAGCTTGATATGTATATTACTAAAGGTGTTGTAGGTGAGCTTGGTGATCTTGAGACGCTTGTTCGTCCTATATTTACTTCAATTGAGATTAAGGGGCTTAAAAAGACCCATCGTCTGCTCCATGTTACCGACTCTCATCTTACCACTGTGTACGATGATGAGGAGACTCCCGAAAGACGTGCAAATGTAATGAGCAGACTTAACGACTGGATGATGCATCAGTACCGTAAGCCTTCTTACCTCTATTTCAATGAGTATTTCAATTATGCGGCGGATATTTCCGCTGAGGGAATCATGCTTACAGGTGATATTACCGATTCTCCCTCCAAATCCAACAGAGATATTCTTGAGTCTGCTATTGATAACAGTACCGTACCTGCGTACTATATGTATGGAAACCACGACTGGTCATGGAATACAAATGAGGCAACAGGTGATGTTTATCATTCTGAGACCTTCAGACATGCTTACAGATCAGGCTTTACTGCAGCAGTTGATAAGTTTGATGAGGACTGGAGCGATTACTACAGCGTTATCGATAAGGGCGAATACATGATCGTCGGAATCGACAATGCATGGACAGGTTTCCCCAACTTCCGTCCTGCATATAACGGAATCAAAGCGGCATTCGATACTGCTAAGGATGAGGGCAAACCCATTATCCTTATGCTCCACGTTCCGATCCATGATGACGGAATGCATGAGGCTATCCCTCACATTACCGGTAACGGATATTGTGTTACCGAACAGTCCGGAAACAAGATGATCTACGATATGATCGTTGCAGAAGACAGTCCCGTTGCGGCAATCATCGCAGGTCATGTTCACGCGAATTACGAGTCAATGATAGGAAATATCCCTCAGATCGTTACAGCTCCTGCTCTTGAAGGATATTGTCGTGTTATCGATCTCGTTCCCGCAGAATGATAGGAGGATTTATGAAAAAGAAAATAACTTCACTTCTTCTCTCGGCACTGTTGCTTTCGGGTACTGTTTCATATGCCCCTGTTGCCATAGCTGCCGGTGAAACTTCCGCTGTTTTTGTTGATATGTGGTTTGAGCATGTGAGCAAAAAGACAAAGCAGGCCGATACCAAATCCACGGGAATGTATTCCTACCATATGTATATGGCGAAGAATGAGATCGAAGGTTGTCAGTTCATCGTTTCTCCTTCGTCAGATACAAAGATAGATGCGAAGGTTACCGATTTCGTTAATGCTGATGGCGATGTGCTTGAGTGTGAACTTTTCTATGAGCATTACTTTGTGCTCAAGGATTATAAGACAAGAATGCCCGATGCACTTCCTCCCATGAAAGAACCCATTGATGTCAAGGGTGGTACGTCTCAGGGATTTTACTTCAAGACAAAAACTACTCCCGAAACAAAAGCAGGCGATTATACCGCAACAGTTACCGTTCTTGTTGACGGTAAAGAGGTGAACAGCGGTACTGTAACTCTTACCGTATGGGATTTCACCCTCTCCGAGGATACGGGATTTGATACCGCTATCGATATCGGTCAGTTTGGAATCTATTCCTCACACAATATGCCCGAGGGTGACGGTGGTGAGCTTTACAGAATCTATTATGATTTCATGCTTGAGAACCGTATCGCATCCTATACGTTGCCTTACGATATTCTCGATGAGAGAGTAGACGAGTATCTCGATAATCCGAGAGTTACCGCGTTCATGATCGGTGGCGATTACAACGGCAATAACACCGATCCCGAAAAGATCAAGGAGATCTACGCTAAACTGTCACAGAATCCCGAGTGGTTCGACAAAGGCTTCTTCTACTACGTAGATGAACCCACCGAAATGGGTAAGCTTAATCAACTGA
>JAZUBE010000126.1:0-5873 GCA_045638325.1 Eubacteriales bacterium | reverse complement strand
TAGTTGCTTTACCCACCATTACTCCGAAATGGAGGTGCGCACCGGTTCCCACACCTGTGTTTCCGGAGATCGCAACCTGCGTTCCGCCGACTACAGTCTCACCGAGCTGTACGGTTGCGCAGGTAAGATGCTGATACAGTGTAGAGAGTCCCACTAAGGGGTGATAAATAACCACGTAATTTCCGCGTGCATTGCTCTTACCGATAGCAGTTACCTCACCGTCAAATGCCGCAAATACGGGAGTTCCCGAAGGTGCGGGCATATCCACGCCTCTGTGGTTGGTGGATGCACCTGACGTAGGCGCGGTTCTCGGGCCAAAAGGAGATGTGATCCTTCCGATGGCAACCTTATCTACCGGCAGCGGCCAGAACAGGGCGATCTGTGCCGCATCCACGCTGATCATGGTTGCAGGCACAAGCGACAGCAGCATTACCATCGCAAGAAACAATGACATTAACCTTTTCATTATACAACCTCCTGCTGTTCGGTTTTTGATCACACACATCCGGTGCGGCAAAATGCACATCAAAAACCATAATTTTCATATTAGCATTATCATAATACCACAAATAAAACCAAATTGCAACAACTTTATGTCCATAAAACTTCATTTTAAAGACAAAAATATTTCACCACATCGTTTTACTGTCCTTGTTTGCATATTTGCAGATGCTTTCATGCAAGGATAACGGAACTTACAGCACAAAGATGACATATAAGAGATAAGCAATATACCAAAACCTATTGATTTCGCAAAGACATAGTGTTAAAATATTTATATAAAGCTTTTTGGAATTATCAAAACCTTTTTCCCGAAAAAGGTTTTGATAGGAGCCCGAGGCAGAGCCCCGGAGAACAGGATGCAGCTTATGTACAACTTCAGAATAACAGACGAAGATTTTGCAGTAGGATATCTCACCGCAGATTCCGATTCACGTCATGTGCGTACAGGCGCAGGTTACAAAAATGCCGCAAAATCTCTTGAGATAAAGATCGACGAAAAGATCGGCCTTCCTTATGTAGGCTGGGGTAATATGTCATGCCTTACCTCATATTTCGGCGGTCAGGCAGTAGTGGAGGGCAGACTTCTCGCCAAAGCTGAGGCGAATCCCGAGCTTGCTGAGGATTACCACTACATAATCGACAATATGAAAAAGGACGACGCCTGCGGCTACATCTGGGCAATGCAGACCAAGCATGAACGTGCCCTGTGGGATACCGTAACGGGATGGGGCGGAATCTGGGGCGGTCACGCCGTACCGGATTTTGCAGATTTCTCCCTCCTCGGCACCGACGGACTCCGTGAAAAGGTCAACTATTACAAAGCAATAAACATTGACATACCCGATTTTTATGACGGTATGCTTCTCATGCTTGACGGTATCGATGAGATCGGTGTGCGCATCCACGATATGGCAAAGGAAATGTACGAGAGCACCGACTCAGGCGAGGTACGTCACAAGCTCCTCCGCCTTATAAACACATTCGATCACTGCCCGAAAGCCCCTGCAAAAACCTTTGCCGAGGCAATATCCGTGTTTGCTGTGATATTCCATCTTGACGGCAAGGATTCCCCCGGCCATTTCGACTGGTATTTCGGTGATATCTGGGACAAGTCCGACTATGCCGAATCACGTGAGGCACTGGAGGATCTGTGGCAGTTCTTCCATGCGACACGTGCGTGGAATCTGTGTATTTCAGGCTCCGACGAAAACTGGAACGACAAGACCAACAATCTCACCTACGAGATCCTTGACGTATGTGCAAAATATAAGTACAACACCCCCAACCTGACCATGCGCTGTCACAGGAACACCCCCGAAAAGCTCCTGCGTGCAGCTATCAAGGCAATCGGCTCCGGCACTGCAATGCCCACCCTGTACAACGACGAGGCTATGTGCCCTGCACTTGAGAGACTTGGTATCCGCCCCGAGCATTCCCACCAGTACGTCATGAACGGATGCAACCAGGTAGATATTCAGGGTAAGTCTCACATGGGACTTGAGGACGGTGAGGTCAATCTGGGAATGGCGGTGGAGTACGCTATCTTCAACGGAATGAACCAGACTCACAAGATCATGATGGGCCCCGAAACGGGCGACGTATCCGAGTTCGACACATTCGAAAAATTCTATGAGGCTGTAAAAACTCAGCTCCGCTACATGATCGACTGTATCTGTCTCATGTCAAACAAATCTCAGCGTCACCACGCGAAATACGAGGCAAATCCCCTCCGTTCACTCACTATCGAGGGATGCCTTGAAAAAGGAAGAGACTACAGAGAGGGCGGCCCTCTCTACAATCACGGACAGATACTTGCTCACGGAGTACCCGATTCCATCGACTCAATTGCGGCAATAAAGAAATTCGTGTACGATGAGAAAAAGTACACCTTCACCGAAGTGCGTGATGCCCTTGCGGCAAACTTCGAGGGATACGATGAGATGTATCATACCTTCAGAAATTCCGGACTCAACTTCGGTAACGATATCGAGTACGTTGATAAGATCGGCGGAGATTTCATCAACTACTACAACTCATACCTCATGACCATCCCTACCACACGAGGCGGCTTCTTCTCCGGCGGATGCTCACCTACCGAGGATATCGCACGTGCAGGTGCGGCGGTATGGGCTCTGCCCAACGGTAAGAAGGCGGGAGAACAGCTCTACGGCGACTCCATCGGTGCTACTGCGGGCAAGGACGTGAACGGCCCCACGGCACTTCTCAAATCATGCCTTGCATTCGACCACACTCTGCCCACCAGCGGATTTATCCTGAATGTGCGTTTTGATTCCGCACTGTTCAACTCCGAGAAGGGTGCCGAAGGATTTTTGTCTCTGTACAAGGCGTTCTTTGAGGGCAAGGGACAGCAGCTCTCCGTTACAGTCCTCAACCGTGATGATCTGCTTGATGCGAAAGAGCATCCCGAGCTGCACGAGAATCTTATCGTGCGTGTTGGCGGATTCAGCGGATATTTCACAAAGCTCTCTCCCGAGATTCAGGATAACGTGATCGCAAGAACAGATCACAGCATCTGAGAAACATAATGATAAAATCTCCCCGATATCACTATCGGGGAGATCATTTTTTGTTGTATAGGTGCTTATTTCACTTCACCTGCAAGGATAGTTGCAAGAACATCACCGTTTCTGTCGCAGACATTGATTTTCGCAAATGCAAATTCGGGAACAACCACCTGCTGTTCCTTAAGATATGCTTCAAACACGTTTCTAAGAGCATTGTAAGAATCCTGAAGAGTCTTCTTGGTTGCAGGATCAACATAAGAGAGCTCATTTATACGGGTATTCATTACAAATCCGCTGCCCACAGCCTCAATGTCGGATACACAGGTAAGACCGGAGCTTGAAGTAACTTTTGGCTCTATTGCGGCAATAATCCCGGCCTTGTTTGCCTCGATGTATGCTGCAACAACGGGATTCAGCACGGGAGCCGGCTCCTCTGCGGGAGCTGTAGTCTCAGCGTCGGACTCAGCCTCCGTATCGGTATCATATGACTCCTCGACAGCCGTAGTAGTATCGGTTTTTTTGGCATCATCACCGCATCCGAAAAGCATTACCGCAGAAGCAGCAGCGAGAAGAAATGCGAGAATAATTGATGTTATCTTTTTCATGACATGTCATCCTTGTATTATAAACTTTAAATGAATTATATCATCCGACGGAGGTTGTGTCAAGTCCTGCTGTAAATTATCTTCCCTTCTCAAGCCGACGAAGCACTGTAACTATGGGAAGCACGAGAAGCCCCAACCCGAGGTTTGCGACTCCGTGGACTATATCCCAGGGAAGTCCTGCGGCGATCCACGCAAGAGTCTGGTCAAAGCTGAACCCAAACATGAGTGCCTGCGCAGGTGCATAAAGCGTACCGTACAGTATACCGTGAAGGGAACACAATACCGCATAAACTACGGCCGACACAACTTTCGGCATCCGTTTCGGCAAAAGCATGGTGGCTCCCCAGAGGAGTGTCCACAGATACAGGTGGGGTATCCACCACATATTAAATCCTGCATAAAGTCCGAGAAGCACCGTGAAAACATAGATCGGCCAAAGTGCCTTTGATCTGTACACAACAGTGAATGCCACAGTAAGGACAGCAAGGATATGCACGTTCGGGAATGCCTCCATCACGAGCTTTGATGCAAACATCATAGCTCCGAGGACACCGAACACCGCTGTTTCTCTTATTCTCAGCTTCACTTATTTCTCAACCTTCAGCGCATAAGAGTGTCCGTCTTCAATATCGGTCGTGTCAACTCCCGACATCGCATACTCTCCGTCGATATAAAATGCCCAGTACGTTCCGTCTTTGTCAAAGTCGGCAGTGATACCATTCACGCTTTTGATGTAAATTCCGTATGGGCCGTTCTCACCGCTTATAAGATCAAGCTCAAGAAGAGCCTCTCCCACGGTGGTCTTATCGGTAGAAATCTCAAAGAGAGTCTCGACACCATTACCGTCAGTTACGGTAAGGGTAAATTTCGTGTCGCCTTCACCTATACGGCGCACACCGTCATCGGGATCCTCCGTTGAGGCACCGCTTTCTGCGGTCTGAGAAATTTCGGCAGAGGTGGCGGTTGTGGCCGCACCCGTCTCCGGAGTCTCGGGATTGTTGCCGGTACATCCTGTAATGCCTAATGCTACGGTCCAGGCGAGCACGGCACAGAGGACATATGACAACAGCTTTGCTTTGTTTGTCATAATCATTCTGTGATCTCCTTTTCGGAAAAATATTTTTGTCTCCGATGACCGGTACCCGCAGTCATTTACGGAGCGATTCGCTGCCGGGTATTTCGACTAAGCGCACCGCATCACCTTCTCGGGTATTTTCCTATACCCAATGGCTTGTCCCCGATCCTGAACATCGGGCAAGATGCGGCTTTTTCGCGCAATACGGCGACGGGCTCGTACAGGATTCTCACCTGTTTCCCCGACACAGCAATTTTATTTTATCACATACAAACAAAAAATTCAATAGGGCATGTGATCTGACACCGGAAACAGATTTTGTTATAATCAGGTGAATCATAAACCCATAAAGGAGAATCGGATGTATCAAATCAGCTTTTATTTCGGATATTTTCTGCCCATGATAATCGCCACAGTGCTCGGTATAATCTTCGGTCGGCGTTCTTTTCTGGGATGGATAATTTGCGGGAGATATATTCTGTCCCATGTGTAACAGAAAGCTGTAATATCAAAAAAGCTCCGTCTATAAAAAAGCTTCGGCATCTATGTGCCGAAGCTTTTTGTCTTTATTTTGACCGTTCACCAAAGGATCACGGCTGAATTTTTCAGGAAGACTTATGCGTTGTAAGTATAAATCTTACCGTCAATGAGAACTCTTACAGCTACGGTGAAGTCGTCGCCGAACTTGTAAGCCTTAGCGTAAGACATGGAGTCAGCATCGTCAACTCTGAAGATGAACTCAGCACCGTCAGCAGTAGTAACGATTACCCAACCCTTCTCGATGGTAGCGTCAGCATCGGTAGCCCAAGAAGCTGCGAAGTTGTCGCCGTCAACGGTGTACTCGATATCGAATACGTAACCAGCAACGGTAACAGCAACAGCCTCAGAAGTACCTGCAACGTAAGAAGTGCCGTAAGTAGCGTTAAGAGCTACACGAACAGCGATCTCGTAAGAACCGGGCTCTCTGTCAACGAGAGTGTAAGAAGTATCAGTAGTAACTGCTACAACAACACCGTCAACGAGGATCCAGTACTTAGTAGCACCGTCAACTGCATCCCAAGATACATTGATGGAAGTAGCATCAGCTACAGCAACAACGTTCTGAGGAACAACAGGAGCAACAGTACCGTCGATTACGCCGTGGATGAAGTCCTTATCAGCAGC
>JAZUBE010000125.1:0-2966 GCA_045638325.1 Eubacteriales bacterium | reverse complement strand
GTTATCCGCAAGGATCACACCGCATCTGAGATGACTGCGGCTGAGGAACTTGCGAAATATCTCGGCAAGATCACAGGTGCTGAGTTTCCTATCGTAACCGATGACACCGCTAAGGCTGACAAAGAGATCGTGATCGGTTTCTGTGACCGTCCCGGCTGCAAGGCTCAGAAAAAGCTCGGCTCCGACGGATTCACCATCAAGACCGACAAGGAGAGACTCCTTCTTCTCGGCTCCGAGGTAAGAGGTGCTCTGTACGCTGTTTACACCTTCCTTGAGACATACTGCGGATGCCGCTTCTTCACCAAGGACTGTGAGATCGTTCCCACAGTTGATCACGCCCTCTACATCGACTCAAATATCGAGGATACTCAGATCCCCGCACTTGAGTACCGTAATGTATACTGGGGCAACCTTGACGACGAGATGTTCTGTGCAAAGCTGAAGAACAACGGTGGTATGGGCCATGAGATCACAGACAAGATTGGCGGAGCCATCCACTACAACGGTGATTTCTGCCACACCATTCCCTGGCTTGCAGAAACCTACAACCACTGGGATATGCCCTGTCTCTGCGACGAGGATATTTACCAGACCACACTGAAGAACGTTCGTGAGAGACTGAGAGCAGAACCCGACAAGAAGATCATCTCCGTATCTCAGGTAGACGGTCTCAACGGTGAGTGCTCCTGCGAGAAGTGCCGCAAGGTATACGAGGAAGAAAAGTCCCATATGGGTACCCTCCTCCGTTTTGTAAACCGTATTCAGGAAGACATCAAGGATGAGTTCCCGGATGCTGTTGTTGATACTCTTGCATACCGCTATACAAGAAAGCCTACTGCTGTTACAAAGCCTCACAAGGACATGATCGTTCGTCTTTGTAACATCGAGTGCTGCTTCCGTCATCCCCTTGAGGATATGTGTCTCGGCCATGACGAGGAGTACGATTCCTTCCCCGAGAACCTGAAGCAGTGGAATGCTATCTGCAACCGTCTCTACATCTGGGACTACACCACCAACTTCTCTAACATGTCCACTCTGTTCCCCAACTTTGAAGCACTCCGTCCCAACATGAGATACTTCGTAGAGAACGGTGTTGTGGGTGTATTCTCCCAGGGTTGTATCAATGCCACCCACGGTAACGGTGAGCTTGGTGAGCTCCGTGCATACCTCCTTGCAAAGCTTCAGTGGAATCCCTACATGAGCGAGGCTGAATACCGTCTCCACATGGAAGAGTTCTGTAACGGTTACTATGGCGAAGGCGGTAAGTACATCCTTGAGTTCATCGATCTGATGCATGCTAACTCTCAGGACGGACACATGACCATCTACTTCGACTCCTCCGCAAACGTTATCTCCATGAAGGGTTACAAGGATAAGCTTTCAGGATGCTTCGCATTCTACGATAAGGCGTCTGAGCTCTTTGACAAGGCTGAGGCAGATACATGGAACAAGAACGGAAACTTCGCATACAAGAATATCCGTCGCAGCCGTGTATCTCTCCACAACTACTACAACTTCGTTCTGAAGAGTGCTCTTGAGGGCGCTGACGAGAAGATGCAGGATATGATCCAGCGTGCAGTAGTTGAGAACAACCGTCAGCAGTACACACTTATGCGTGAGTTCGACCTCTTCGAGAACAGAGAGTTCAACCACGTTAACTTCAACAACACTCAGGATCTCCACACCTATCCCCTCTGGTGGAACTGATAATAAGGCAAAAGGAAAGCGCACCCTCGGGTGCGCTTTTTATTTGTATAATGCTTGTTTGATGGTACTTAAGATGTTATAACTGATACAATTTATTCGGTTGATCCAACTACTCTTCGTTATTGAATTCCTTTTTAATTACATAACAACATATATCTTCCTTACTGCAATTCATACCTTCCCACCGGATTCACTCCCTTTATATACTTTTAGTTCCATTTACATATTACCATATTGTTCCAACAAAAACAATACCGCATCATTTACAAAATTTACGATATAGATTCATCAAATATGACTAAGGTCGTATCACAAAAGCTCAAACCGATTCTTTCTGTTTTCGATAACCCCTTCTTTTTTCAGTTTACCGATCTCTGCCGAAAGACCGCTTCTGTCCACTCCGAGATAATCCGCAAGCTCCTGTCTGTCAAAGGGAATCTCAAAGCTGTTCCCTCCTGCCTCCTTTGCCTCCGTTACAAGATACGCCATAAGCTTTTCCCTGGTGGATCTTTTTGATGTTATGTCAAGCTTTTTGTGGAACATTATCGTTTTGTTTGCCAGCCCCTTCATCAAATTAAAGATAAGCTGTCCGTGGAAGGCGCAGTTGTTCTTACAGGTGTGAAGAATATGAGAGCACTCAACAAGCATGATCTCCGACAGCTCACCGGCAATGATCGACACGGGAAGGGACTGCTCCTCGGCACAAGCAAACGCCTCCGCAAACATATCCCCTTCACCTATGACTGACAGAATATTTCTGTTGCCGTAGTAATCTATCTGCACCACCTGAACCGATCCCGAAAGCACGATCCCGATATGCTTCACCGGCTTTCCCTCTGCAAATATCGTGAATTTTTTATCAAATGAGACCACCTTTGCTCCGAAACAAGTGAGCATTCGCAAAAGATCGTCTTCTCCGATCCCGTGAAAAAGCGGGCATTTTTTCAGAATTTCAAAATATTTTTTCATTTTCTCTCCGTTTGTTGAAAATTCAACATACTTTCTTCTGTGATTATACTATAATATCCTCAGAAAAGCAAGGAGGTAATTAAAATGATACGTAAAATAATCAAGATAGATGAAGAAAAATGCAACGGATGCGGTGCTTGTGCTGCCGCTTGCCACGAGGGTGCCATTGAGATGATCGGAGGCAAAGCCGTACTCACCCGAGAGGATTACTGTGACGGGCTTGGCGACTGCCTGCCGGCATGCCCTACGGATGCCATCTCTTTTGAAGAGCGTGAAGCTCCCGCTTATAA
>JAZUBE010000124.1:0-2256 GCA_045638325.1 Eubacteriales bacterium | reverse complement strand
AGCCGATGTTGATGACCATATCGATCTCGTCGGCACCGTCACGCACCGCATCTTCGGCTTCAAAGCACTTCACGGCAGTGGTGGTATATCCGTTCGGGAAACCAATGACCGTGCAGATTTTCACCATACCCTCAACGTAATCCGCGGATTTATGCACAAATGCCGGCGGAATGCACGCGGATGCACAGCGATAGAAAATGGCGTCCTCGAGAACTGTGCGGATATCCTCCCACTTCGCATCGGGTGAGAGCAGTGTATGATCGACTTTAGCAAGAATTTCTTTTATATCCATTGATGTATCTCCATTGATTGTCTTGTAATACTATTATATCGCATTTTTACAGCAATTACAATAAATTTAAGTAAACAAAAAATCGGAGCGTGATTTTCACTCCGATTTATTTGTATTTCTCGATAATTTCTGTAAATGTCTCAGGAACCATAATTTCTGTAAATGTCTCAGGAAAGTTCAGCTTGTACCACATGAAGATAAGCGAATACTTCATAAAATACGCGCCCTCGCTCAAGGGAAACACCCATCTGAGTTTGGATATGGATTCTATAAACCATTCCTCCGCTCCGATTTCACAAAGCCCGTGTCTGATATCTCCGGGAAGACCGTTTTTCAGGTATACTCCGCGGCTTGCATCGTACATCACCCTGTATGCAAATCCGTTGTCGTATATTCCTCGCTCAGCCATACGCTCTTTTATATACCGAAAAATATCCTCTCTGAATGCGATCACTTTTTCAAGGGGCATGCCCTCTCCGAACAAGTCTTTCGCATTGTCGAGATATACACCGGTTCCGTGAGTCAGTCCCATGATTTTCATGAGGCCCGCAAATGTACGCGGCTTCGCATGATTCATGACGCCGCGGATGAATGGTGTGCCGAAGTCGGGGATTCCATCGGTGTTCCCAGAGAGAAATGCCTCCAGTATCTCCTCGGATAAATAGGGAATTCTTTCAAAAGAGGTATTTGTCTCCCTCTCAAATTCCGCACAAAGATACGGTCTGTCATATACGTGTACCGTCACAGTGGGATATTCTAAAAAAGCTTCTACATATTTATCAAATTCAACCACATCGCCCCGTGAGAAACCGGGATAGTCCTCGGGTAGGAAAACCAGTCTCTCAAAATCATCGTCACCACTTCTCCTCAGAGATACAGCTTTTCTGCCTTCAAAATATTCGATGATCATTTTCCGAATATCGCACTGCAGCCGTGCAGATACCATCACATGAAGCCATGAGCCCACCATAAGAGTCCTTGACGCCGATTCAACCGGAATACCGTGTCCGTCACGCACAAATTCCTTTCCGCAGGTACAGTACTTCACAGGCAGATCCCAACAGCAGGTAACTCCGTCGGGAAATTCGATTTTTCCGCAGTCCGGGCAGAAATAGTGAGGTTCCAAGGGATTGATCTCCGAACCTCCCATAATATACGCCGCAAAGGAAGTGTACATATCCGTCATACGAACACGCCCGCCCAGTTCACAGGCAGCCGAGCTGATCCGTCGTGCAAGTTCGAACACAAACACCGCATCGCCGCGTTCAAACTCCCTTACTTCACTCATCCATCGGCTCATCACACGTATATCGGGCGTTTCACCGTATTTTTCGTGAAGCTTTTTTTGGGCTTCCCTCCACAGACGCTTTTTCATGGAAGATATACTTTTCAAGCTGCTGTCACCGCCCGATCTGCTTTCTCCTGCGAGGAGCTCGTCAACGGTCACACCGAGAATCTCCCCGAGAGTGAACAAAATACGGCTATGGGGCTTTGATATACCGTTTTCCCATTTTGACACAGCTTTTCCGCTCACTCCAACCAGTGCACCGAGCTGATGCTGGGAAAGTCCCCGACGCACTCTCATATCTCTCAAAAAATCGCCAAAACCGTAGTCTCTCATATGCTTCCTCCTCACCGGTTACTGATTTTATTATACAGTATCCCGATGTTCTCCGCAAGATATCATCCGTCCACCTGCGGTAGAATATGAGAGAAGCAAAACTGAAAAACTACGGTTTTGCCGTATTATATTTTTCCTGCCATTTTCAGAAGCGTGTCACCGGTAAGACGGTATACAGTCCACTCATCCATGGGTACGGCATCCAGAGAAAGGTAGAAATCAATGCTGGGGCGATTCCAGTCGAGACAGCTCCATTCCAGTCTGCCGCATCCTCTTTTGACAGCAATGCGGGCAAGTTCGCGGATCAGTCCTTTGCCGTGTCCGCGTCCTCTGTATTCGGACT
>JAZUBE010000123.1:0-4777 GCA_045638325.1 Eubacteriales bacterium | reverse complement strand
GGTTGCTCCATCGAAATACTATTTTAAAGTTTTTGGCTCCAGCCTTTTTTCAAAAAGGCTGGTGGGGTTCGGGGTAAAACCCCCACAAAAGCATTTCCTACTTTGATGTGAGGCTGATAAATACGTCCTCAAGTGCGGCGGCAGTGGATTCTATACCGATTATGGGATATCCCGCCTTCGCCATCGCATAGAACATCGGCTTTCTGGGATCGACACCCTTTTCAGATTCGATCACATATGTGTAACTGTCAAGTTCTCTCTCACCGGTAGCCTCGGCTCTTGCGATACCGTTAACCTCGGAGAGGAGTTTTTGCACCTCTTTCTGAGGGCCGCTTATCTTCACGGTAAACTTGCGGCTGTCGTCCATAGTCTTTGCGATATTCTCGGTCTTTTCATCAGCGACGATCTCACCATCCTTGATAATGATAATCCTGTCGCATACCGCCTGGACCTCTGAGAGGATATGTGTAGAAAGAATGACCGTGTGATTCTTTCCCAGATTTCTTATAAGGTTACGTATCTCAATGATCTGCTTGGGATCAAGTCCGACGGTAGGCTCATCGAAAATGATGACAGGGGGATTACCCACAAGTGCCTGTGCAATACCCACACGCTGTCTGTAACCCTTTGAGAGATTTCCGATAACTCTTGATCTCACATCAGAGATTCGTGTTACCTTGCACACCTCGGAGAGATGAGCTTCTCTCGGGAGCTTACAGGAACGAAGCTCGTACACAAAATTCAGATATTCGTCAACAGTCATATCAGGATAAAGAGGCGGCTGCTCGGGCAAAAATCCGATAAGCTTTTTTGCCTCCATTGGATTTTCAAGAATATCGATCCCATCGACCTTAGCAGTACCCTCGGTAGAGGAAAGATATCCCGTAAGAATATTCATAGTGGTACTTTTTCCGGCACCGTTGGGGCCGAGAAAGCCGACGATCTCACCTTTTTCCACAGTGAAGCTGATATTGTCCACTGCAGCTTTGTTTCCGTACAGCTTTACAAGTCCGTTTATTTCTATCATGCTCAGTTTGCCCTTTCTTTTGGCGATTGGTATAATACTCTATTCTACATTCTATCATATATTTATAAATAAGTCTTGAACACAGCGCATTTTTTCGGAAATTAACAAATTTTGAAAAGAAAAAGCCATTGCATCAGCAACGGCTTTCAGGTATGTCTTTTTATTTTGCGGAAGTCTCTGCTTCGGTGGTACCCTCTGTGGTTGTTTCCTCGTCAGCAGGTGCACTGGTCTCGGGAGCATCTGAATAATACATAAGATTAAAGAGCTCCTCTTTGGTGATACCGAGATCTTTAAGATCCTGCTCAAACTGAGCGATCTCATCGGGAGTCATTTCTTTATACTGCTCCTCGTAGAAAGCATCGATGTCCGACTTCTGATCACCGGTTACTTCGGGAAGCTTGATAGTCTCGCCTGTACCTGTGTACTCACTGCCTGTAACGGCGGGATCGGCACCGTCCTTGTCATCCTTTCCGCAGCCTACGAAAATACCGGCACAGAGAACAAGTGCAAGTACGAGAGTGAAAATTCTGAGTTTCATATTTTAAGCCTTTCTTGTGGATATTCGGCGTTTTTTGCCGTTTGCATGTGTTATTGTACCATAAACACTCTTATATGTCAACTGCGTATCGGGAAAGCCAGTGGCTTCTCCGCTTTTTATCTTACAATATCCACAGACTTGCCGGTAGCGGCAGATTCATAGATAGCATCGAGAATACGCATAAGCTCAACGCCGTCCTCTGCGGGTGCCTTACACTTCGCCTTACCCTCGGATGCGTCAAGGAAATTGCGGATCTCGGCAGTGAAGAAGTCACCCTCACCCACGTTACCCCGGATCTTTATATCCGCAAGCATATCGTTACATTCGGAATAAAGAGTAAAGGGAGAGAGCTTAAGTCCTGCCTTAGTGCCGAACAGCTCAATGTTCTGATAATCACTTTCAACGTGAAGGCTGAAGCTTGCCTCTGCGGTGAGTACCATTCCGTTATCGAAACGGATGGTCGCAAGTGCCATATCCTCAACATTGAATTTTGGCTTCTTTACAGTAGTCTCGGCAGTCCATGCGGGAACATTACCGCGGATGTTATCTCTTGCGCCAAGCTTCTCAAAGGTCACACCGTATACGGTGACAGGCTTCGGATTTCCCGCAAGATAACGGCACAGATCGATGATGTGCACACCAAGATCGATAAGGGGACCGCCTCCGGAATATTCCTTATCACCGAACCAGTTTCCGGGGAATCCTGCACGGCGGATGTAGGATGCCTTCATGTGGTAAACTTCACCGAGGTAGTCCTTCTCAATGAAGTCAAGGGCTGTTGCCGCATCGTTTCCGTGACGGCGTACGAATCCGATCATGAGGAGCTTTCCCGCCTTGTCAGCCTCTGCCTTCATCTCCTCCGCCTCGGCGGTGTTCATCGCCATAGGCTTTTCGCAGATGACGTTTGCACCTGCACGAAGTGCCGCAATAGTACAGTCCTTGTGAGCTGCATTCCATGTGCAGACAGATACCGCATCAAGCTCACACTCTGTGAGCATCTTATGCATATCGGTGTAGTATTTCTTGAATCCGTAATTCTCGGAATATCTCTTCGCTCTTTCCTCGA
Source organism: Eubacteriales bacterium (assembly GCA_045638325.1). Classification (GTDB taxonomy): domain Bacteria; phylum Bacillota; class Clostridia; order Oscillospirales; family CAG-272; genus UMGS1312. The sequence continues at coordinate 2,146 of JAZUBE010000123.1, read as the reverse complement.
TAAGATCACAGCAAGCCACAAGCTCAACCCTGTCTCCGAGATTTCGGTAAGCATTCGCATGGCAGGCTCCGATAGAGCCGCATCCGATTATTGCAATTCTTATAGCCATAATTTCCTCCGGGTATTTTATGTTTAATGTTATTGTAGCACGGAAAGATTTGCAAGTCAAGAAATTCCCCCGACAAATTCCCCGAAACCCCTTGCAGTACGGGGGATAATATGTTACAATTTTTATAACAGTCTGACTACAGACAATAATCGAAAACAGAGGTATACCAAAATGAAAAAACTTAGACTCGGCCTTATCGGCCTTGGCGGTATGGGTGGCCACCATTACGGCAGCCACGTTAACAATCCCGACGTTGAGCTTGTTGCAGTTTGTGACATCGTTCCCGAGAAGGTTGAAAACTGCCTGAAGAATTGGGCTGACCGCGGTTGCGAGACCAAAGGCTTCACCGATTTCAAAGAGATGATCGACACTATGGAGCTTGATGCAGTTGATATCTGTACTCCTAACAACTTCCACTCCATCATCGCAGTTTACGCTTTCGAGCACGGTCTCCACGTATTCTCCGAGAAGCCCGATGCAGTAAGCGTTGAAGAGGCTATGAAGATGAAGGAAGCCTCCGAGAAGGCAGGCAAGGTTCTCATGGTTATGAGAAACAACCGTTACTACTCCAACTCCAAGTATCTGAAGGAGTTCATCAAGAACGGCGGCGCAGGTGATATCTACTGCGGACGCTGCGGATGGATCCGTCGTCGTGGAATCCCCGGCAAGGGCGGTTGGTTCACCACCAAGGCTCAGTCCGGTGGCGGTCCCCTCATCGACCTCGGAGTACATATGATCGACCTTTCCATCTGGCTTATGGGCAACCCGAAGCCTGTATCCGTTTCCGGATGTACCTTCAACAAGTTTGCTGAGAACACTGCTGAGGCTGACTCCGAGCATTCTGCATTCGGTGAGGCTCAGAGCGGCGGTACATTTGACGTAGAGGATCTCGCAATGGGCTTCATCCGTTTTGACAACGGTGCTTGCCTCCAGATCGAGTTCTCCTGGGCTTCCAACATCAGACATGAGACTCGTTTCGTTGAGCTTCGCGGAACCAAGGCAGGTGTGTACTGGAATGATAACGGTACCTGCGAGATCTACGGCGAGGACGAGACCGGAAGACTTACCGATGACAAGCACTTCAGCGACATGGGTAACGGTCACGATGCTGCTCTCCGTCACTTCACCTCCATCATCCTCCGTGATGCTGAGAAGGATTTCGTACCCGAGCAGGGTCTCAACATGATCAAGATCCTTACCGCTATCTACGAGTCTGCAAAGACCGGCAAGGAAGTTATTCTTTAATTGAAAATAAGATACTCAAAGGCTGTTCCGTGATGGGGCAGCCTTTGTACTGATGTAATATTTCTCAAAAATTCATACACGCCATGTATATTTGTTCATACATATATAGTATAATGATTATATTACACAGTCAACTGACCGCCATTTTTACAATGTGCGGTCTTGCTGTCGTCATATAAGAAAGGTTTTATCAATGGATCATCATTCAAAGGACAAAGACACTGTACTGCGTGAGTTGTCAGCTGACTCGAACACGGGTCTCAGCTCCTCCGAAGCACAAGCAAGGCTGAAGACACACGGTGAGAACCGTCTTGCCGAGGGCAAGAAAAAGACAATGCTTCAGAGATTCTTTGAGCAGTTCCGCGATGTAATGATAATCATTCTGCTGGTTGCTGCGGGAATCTCCTTCGGTATTGCCATCTACGAAGGAAAACCCAAGGAATTTTTCGAGCCTGCACTGATACTGCTTATCGTTGTACTCAATGCCATAATGGGCGTGGTACAGGAAAGCCGTGCAGAACGTGCCCTCGATGCTCTGAAGGGACTTTCATCTCCTCATGCAAAGGTAATTCGTGACGGCTCTGAGGAAGTGATCGATGCGGCACTGCTCGTGCCCGGCGATATCATCCGCCTTGAAGCGGGAGATTTCGTTCCCGCAGATGCAAGACTTCTTCACAGCGTCAGCCTCAAATCCGAAGAATCCGCCCTTACGGGAGAATCCGTTCCCTCCGATAAGGATGCAGATGCCGTTGTGGATGAAAAGGCTCCCATCAAGTCGGATCGTAGCCATGT
>JAZUBE010000122.1:0-2946 GCA_045638325.1 Eubacteriales bacterium | reverse complement strand
GGCACGGCAGGCATCATGAATGTCGTGCCGTCTTCTTTTTTTATTACATAGACCTGTCTGCCAGCAGGGGTGATAACATCATCAAGCACACCCACAACACCACGTACATCATCTGTAACAGTCAGACCGATCATATCACACACGAAATGATCTCCCTCGGCTATGGGAATATCCTCACGTGCCGCGTAAAGAACCTGTCCCTTCATGGGAATAGCATCATCAAGAGTTGTTATCTCTTTGAATGCGGCAAGAACGGCACCCTTATAAACAGATGCACGATCGGGATGGAGGGGGGTAAACTCACCTTTTATCTTACGGAAGAGCACAGGGATATCACAAAGGATCTCGGGCGTATCGGTCATAGGATCAAGACGAACCATACCCTTAACACCGTGTGTGCCCGTAACTCTTGCCGCTTCAAGATAATTATTTTTCACCATATTTTCCTCAATCAAATACGAAATGCACGGGAAGTCCATCCTTGTACTCGGGATAGATCTCACCGGATACGAGAGGGAGAATATATTTTGCACACTCGTCGGTAACATTGTTGCCTCTCTCGTTTATAAACTCCTGAGGAACATGCTTTACCTGGTTGGCAATAGCAAGAACATCAAGAGGCTCAAAATGGCTCTTGTATGTCTCGCCATCCTCACGGATTATCGCCATCATACAAACACTTGTACCGCCCACAGCAGCCACAACTCCGGACTCACCAACACCCTCAGACTCACGGATATCTGTGAGTGAGGAAATATGGGACGCACATCTCTGGCTGATATTCAGCTCAACTGAACGAACCTTACAACCAAGCTTCTCCTTAACGTACAATTCAAGAGCCTTACCTGTACCTGTGAGAGCCTTGTGACCAAACACATCAACTCCGCCACCGCTGATCTCCTCGCATACATATCTGCCGTCAGCAAAACGGATTCCCTCAGAAACAGCTACAACGATATTGGGCTTTTTCTCCATAAGAGCCTTTACATCTTCAAGGAAGAAATCGAGATCAAAAGCTCTCTCGGGAAGGTATACAAGATCAGGAGCGTATCCACCTGTAACACGGGGCAGAGCAGCAGCAGCAGTAAGCCATCCCGCATCACGTCCCATCACCTCAACGATAGTCACAGCGGGAACAGTATAAACTGCGCAATCACGAACGATCTCCTGGAGAGTGGTAGCAACATATTTTGCAGCACATCCGTAGCCGGGAGTATGGTCTGTTCCTACGAGGTCGTTATCAATAGTCTTAGGAAGACCGATAATACGCATCTCGTAGTCGTGATCTCTTGTATATGCACCGAGCTTTGCAGCAGTATCCATGGAATCGTTACCGCCGATGTAGAAGAAGTAACGGATATCATACTTCTTGAAAAGAGCAATGAGATTCTCATAATACTCGTCATTACCCTCAAGAGGAGGGAGCTTCTTTCTGCATGATCCGAGAGCCGCTGCAGGAGTAAGTGCAAGCTGAGACAGCTTTGCCTCATCGGGAGCCTTCTTTGTGGTAAACATCTCACCGAGGTCAATCATTCTTTCTTCAAGAAATCCCTCAATACCGTTTCTCATTCCGTAAAGGGCAGTAATACCCTCATCCTTGCAAATTGCCTTGACAGCACCGCGTATAACACCTGCAAGGGTAGCATTGATAGCGGCTGTAGGACCGCCGGACTGACCGACGATAGCCGCACCTCTTAAAACAGCCATAATTAACTCCTATGTAAATGTATTTTATTGATTTAATTTGTGTCCGATGACACTTATAATCCACCTTAAATTATAACACATAAAAACATTTGGTGTCAAGGTAAAAGAAGATTGCAATTTTAATAAAATTATGATATAATTTCTTTCGGTTTATCAGACTTGAAAGGAAGACATAATGCAGAATTATCTTATTCTTATCGCCGCCTCAATTCTTCTTGCGGGAGATTTTGCCATACAAAAGATCTATCAGCAAAAATCCGGAACGGGAATTGTCGCAGGACTTTGTTTTAATACCGTAGTCGGAGCTGCCACCGCTTTACTGTTCTTCATCCTCGGCGGATTTTCCGTCAATATTACTTGGTACGGTATTATAATGGCCGGTTCAATGAGCATATGTGTATTCATCTATACGATCATCGGATTCCGCATACTCCGTGACGGTAACATGGCTCTGTACACCCTATTCCTTATGACCGGTGGAATGGTAGTGCCGTTTGTTTTCGGTATTGCATATCTTGATGAGTCCCCGACTCCATTTAAGATAACAGGCATGCTCCTCATTACAGGTGCACTGTTTCTTTCAAATGTTAATTTCAAAAAATCACGTAAATCTCAACTTTTTCTTTGTGTAGCAGTATTGCTTCTGAACGGCGCCTGCAGTGTTATTTCTAAGCTTGGTCAGACCGCTACAAAATTCGGAAAGATAGAAGTCTACGATTTTGTGTGCATGACAGGTATCGTTAAATATGTTATTTGCGGTACAGCTCTCGCTATCTTTCTGATCTTCGGTAAATCAAAGCAAAAAATGACTGTATCACCTAAAATAATGCCTATTATCGTTCTTTCTGCAATTGTTGGCGGCGTGTCTTACATGCTTCAGCTCATTGGTGCTGCAAAACTCCCTGCAAGCGTTCTTTTCCCTATGGTCTCAGGCGGAAGCATGATATTTTCGACTCTTACCGGTATTATTTTCTTCCGCGAAAAACCCACGAGGCTTCAAATCGCAGGCGTCGCGATATGCTTTATCGGAACACTGTTTCTTCTGTAAATACACAAAATGGCTGTCACCGCGGTGACAGCCAAAATTTTATTTTATTATATCTTTTATGAGTGTCTTTGTTTTACCGGAAGATGCGATTCCGAAATATCTGTCACACTCACCGAGCATGACATAGCGATCATCTCCTGCACCCATAACAGGGTAGAGTGAGTACGCCTTTACTTCACCGTTTGCCATGG
>JAZUBE010000121.1:0-5823 GCA_045638325.1 Eubacteriales bacterium | reverse complement strand
AGCCCGCTTGGCCTCCGACTGGGGGGGGCGGGGGAGGCCTTTTTCTCGAAAAAGCCTCCCCCGCATATATATAAATATTCAATTACTTAAGCATTCCTGCAAGTACATTCTCTGCCTCAGCGAGAGCGTCTGCGATCTTTGCGATGTCCTTACCGCCGGAAGCTGCGGAATCGGGACGTCCGCCGCCCTTACCGCCTGTAACTGCGCTGACAGCCTTCAGGAGATTACCTGCGTGAGCACCTGCCGCAACTGCATCCTTACCACAAACTGCGATGAAGTTCAGCTTGTCGTCGGAGTGAAGTGCGAGAACAGCCGCAACGTCTGTGTACTTATCCTTAATGGAATCGCCGAGCGCACGAGCCGCATCCATAGACATATCAGCCATGTCAGCGGTGATAAGACGAACTGCACCAACCTGCTTCGCATCAGCGATAAGTGAGTCAAGATTGCCGGATGCAAGCTTGGAGTTCAGTGCATCGATCTCACGGCGGAGCTTTGCTGTATCAGCCATAACAGCCGCTGCTCTTGCGGGAGCATCTGCAACGGTAGCAGCCTTGATGGTGTGTGCGATCTCGGTGAGAGCAGAATCCTTCTCTGCGATGAGATCAAGCACTCCTGTACCGGTCACGGCCTCGATACGGCGAACACCTGCCGCAACGGAGGACTCGGAAAGGATCTTGAACAGACCAAGATTACCGGTGTTTGTTGCGTGAGTACCGCCGCAAAGCTCGGTGGAATAGTCACCCATCTTTACCATGCGTACAACATCACCGTACTTCTCACCGAACAGTGCCATAGCACCTGCAGCCTTTGCGGATTCGATGTCAGTCTCAACAGTATCGATAGCTACAGCATCCATGATGTATCCGATGACCAGCTTTTCAACTTCGCAGATCTCCTCAGCCTTCATTCCCTCGAAGTGAGAGAAGTCAAAACGGAGCTTCGCATCGTCAACATAAGAACCGGCCTGCTCAACGTGAGTGCCGAGCACCTTGCGGAGAGCTGCATGAAGCAGGTGTGCCGCACTGTGGTTACGGCGGATCTTTGTGCGACGGCAGTTGCAGATCTTTGCAGTCACTGCATCGCCAACAGTAACGGAGCCGGAGATGATCTCACACTCGTGGAGATATACACCGTCAACCTTCTTTGTGTCGATAACCTTTGCCTCAAAGGAATCGGTGAAGATCTTACCCTTATCACCAACCTGTCCACCGGACTCAGCAAAGAAGGGAGTTGCGTCAAGTGCAATTCGCACTTTGCCCTCGTCAATGCCTGCTGCGTCGATCTTACCGTCAGCGGTGATGATCGCAAGAACCTTTGCATCGGCAATGTTCTCGGTGTAACCAACGAACTTTGTAGCCTCGATTCCCTCGGTGATGGAGCCCTTGCCCTCTTCCCAGCCACTCATGTCGCCGCGGGCATTTCTCGCACGTTCCTTCTGCTCCTTCATAAGAGCATTGAACTCATCCTCGTCAATAGAGAGTCCCTTTTCCTCGGTGATCTCACGGGTGAGGTCAAGGGGGAATCCAAATGTATCGTAAAGCTTGAACGCATCAGCACCGGAGATGGTACCGCCTGCGGGAGTTTCTGCGATAAGTCCCTCAAGCATACCGAGACCTGCATCGATGGTAGCACGGAAACGGTCTTCCTCAAGGGTGATGATCTTTTTGATGTAGTCGGTCTTCTCACCAAGCTCGGGATATGCACCGATGTTCTCACCGATAACAACCTCGCACAGACGGGAGAGGAAGCCCTCACCTGTACCGATGAGCTTACCGTGTCTTGCAGCTCTGCGGAGAACACGGCGGAGAATGTATCCACGGCCCTCATTGGAGGGAAGAACACCGTCACAAATAAGGAATGTAGCAGTTCTGATGTGGTCGGTGATAACTCTGACGGATACGTCAGTCTTATAATCCTTACCGTATTCTACCTTTGCTTCAGCGCAAACGGAATCAAGGATCTTTCGAACAGTATCAGTCTCAAAGAGATTGTCAACGTCCTGCATTACGCAAGCAAGTCTCTCAAGTCCCATACCGGTGTCGATATTCTTCTGAGCAAGCTCAGTGTAGTTACCCTGACCGTCGTTGGAGAACTGTGAGAATACGTTATTCCAGATCTCGATGTATCTGTCACAGTCGCATCCGGGATAGCAGTCCGGATTGTCACATCCGTACTTTTCGCCACGGTCGAAGTAGATCTCGGAACAAGGACCGCAGGGACCCTGACCAAGCTCCCAGAAGTTGTCTTCCTTACCCATGCGGACGATTCTCTCGGCAGGAACACCGATCTTCTTGTTCCAGATCTCGAAAGCCTCATCATCATCCTGATAGATGGAGGGGTAGAGTCTCTCACCTGGGATCTCAAGACATTCGGTGAGGAATTCCCATGACCATGCGATAGCCTCCTCCTTGAAGTAGTCGCCGAAGGAGAAGTTACCAAGCATCTCAAAGTAAGTACCGTGACGAGCAGTTTTACCTACGTTGTCGATGTCAAGAGTACGCACGCACTTCTGACAGGTGGTAACTCTCTTGCAGGGAGGAACTTCCTCGCCTGTGAAGAATTTCTTCAGAGGAGCCATACCTGCGTTGATAAGCAGGAGAGACTTGTCCCCCATGGGAACGAGAGGGAAGCTCTTCATGCGAAGATGTCCCTTTGACTCAAAGAAAGAGAGATATTTCTCTCGGAGGTCGTTAAGTGAAGTCCATTTCATATGTAATACCGTTCCTTTCTCGGTTGGCATAAAAATCTATTCTATATTATATAACATTGTAAGAGGATTGTCAATAAAAATGGTGGTGGAATAATGTTTTAGATATAAAAACAGATTCTTCGGCTACGCCTCAGAATGACAAGGCGTTTCCGCATATGCGGTGTTTCGGTAGGGGAGGGCCTTGGTCCTCCCGCTACGAAGGATTTCGAATTACTAAACGGGAGGAGCAAGCCCCTCCCCTACCGATGCGTTACAAAAAAGGAGCCGTGTGGAGTTCGTGAGCGAATTTGCAGAATCTTCTGTAGTAGAAATCCTCTGCGATTTCGTGAGGGACATACCATTTTTGTTCTTTCAGAATATCTGTAAAATTTTCAATTATTTTAAATATAAACAAAACTACACTCCTCCGTAAACACTTACCCATACCTCTTGATAAATCCGTTTGGTAGGTGTATAATGTATAATGAGGAATTGTGTATAAAAGTTTTTGAGATTCTAAAGACCTTTTTTCAAAAAGTTCTTTAGCGGGTCAACCTTTAGGTTGACAAGCGAAGCGATGTGCGGGGGCAGAGCCCCAATAAAAGAAAGCATAATCCGTAACCATGACAGATCTTCTTGAACTTCAGAAATATTTTATTTTAAAGCATCTCGGAGAGGGTGACGTGTGTGCCGATTTCACCATGGGCAACGGCCACGATACACTGTTCCTCTCCACCACCGTGGGTGAATCCGGTAAGGTGTATGCCTTTGATATTCAGGAAAAAGCCCTCGTATCCACCGAGGAGCGACTTCGCACGAACGGTGCGCCCGAGAATTATACCCTTATCTGCGATTCTCACCACAAAGCAAACGAGTACATACACGAGCCGATAAAAGCGGGTATGTTCAATCTCGGCTATATGCCCGGAAGTGGAAATAAAGAGCTGACAACCATGCGCTCAACTACACTTCCTGCCGTGGCAAATGCCATCGAAATGCTGGGAAATGATGCTATCCTTCTTGTAGCAGTTTATCCCGGTCATGAGGAAGGCGATGCAGAGGGCAGAGAGCTTCGTGAGTATTTCAGCTCACTCTCAAAGTATAAGTATACCATAGGTGAATTTCGCCTTATAAATTCACCTACTTCACCCTATTTCACCATAATTGAAACAAAATAGGAGCTTCTATGAATAACGGATATAATCATAACGGACGACAGATGCCACGTGGAAATCAACCACCCCGTCCCGCGCAAAGACAGCCTCAGAGACAGATGCCGGGAGCAGATCCCCGTATGCAAAATCCTCGTGGAAATATGCAAAGACCTTCTGTACAGGCAGATCCTCGTATGGCAAGAGAGAGACGGCAGATTCCTCCTCAGAACACAAGAGATCCCCGTGCAGCGCAGCAACGTCAGCGCCCCATGAGTGAAAGACAGTCACAGTCCCGTACAAGAGCGCTTAATGATACTCACCGCAAGGCAACGAGAGAGCAGATGCGTGAGGATAGACGCCGTCGCAGAAAAGAAGCGAGACGTCTCTTTCTCGGCAGACTTGCGGTTTACGGAATAATGGTGCTTATCCTTGGAGCGATCGTATTTGGTGTGTTTGCTTTTGTGTTCTACCGCACTCCCGATGAGAATGAAACAACGATTAACTTCGTTGAAAAGTATGACGGCAAGACAGGCGTATCAAATGAGGTGTCGGGTGATCTTGCATACCGTAACGGTGTTCTTTATGTGAATTTCTCAAATATTGCAGACGGATGTGATATGAGTGCTATCATAGATGCAAAGAATGCCAAATTCGTTCTTCCCGATAGCGGTGATACATCCGATTCCGCGGGTACCGGACATGAGGAATACGTGACTTTTGTAAAGGATTCACGTGAGATCATCATTTGCGGTCAGGATTTCAGAATTTCAGAAATAGCAGTGTTTTCCGGCGGTGATGTATGGGTGCCCGGTGATTTTGTCAGCGATTACATGAATGGTATTACCGTTGATGAGGATAAAGCAGGTGGAAACGTGTATATCACACGAGACAGAGAAGAGTCTGCGGACAACAAGGAAGATGCACCTCTCGCTGAGGTATCCTTTAAGCTGAAGGCGATCACAGCACCCTCTCCCACAGAACCTCCCGAGGATGCTACTGTTACCGGAGATATGCCCGAGGTGGAATTTTCCACAGATCTTTCCGAATACGAAAAATACATGGTCCCCGAGAATGCGGAGGAATACCTTGTACTTGTGAATAAGACAAATTCTGTAGATGCCGACTATGTTCCCGACGATCTTGTGAATATTTCCGATACAAGAGATGATGGACGTGCTACTCAGAAAATGCGCAAAACTGCGGCAAAAGCTCTTGATGCTATGTTTATCGAGATGCGCGCGGCAGGTTATACGGATGTGTCGGTTACAAGTGCATTCAGATCATACGAGTATCAAGGGGAGCTTTATAACAACTATGTGGCAAACCACGGTCAGGCGGAAGCTGACACATTTTCTGCAAAACCGGGTAAAAGTGAGCATCAGACAGGACTTTGTGCGGATCTGCACAATCTGCCCAGTGCTGTAACGGCGTTTGCAGATGAGGAAGCTTACAAATGGCTCCGTGAGAATGCATGGAAATTCGGATTTATCCTTCGTTTCCCCGAGGATAAGACCGAGATCACAGGTTATATGTTCGAACCCTGGCATTACCGTTTTGTAGGCAGAAATGATGCATGGAAGATCCACAGCGCAGGGCTTTGCCTTGAGGAATACCTTGCAGACAGATGAGGAATAAATGAAAAGACTTCTCGGATATATGAAGGGATACCGTGTCTATGCGGTTATAGGCCCTTTGTTCAAGTGGCTTGAAGCTCTGTTTGAGCTTCTTGTTCCACTTGTTGTTGCACGGCTTATTGACAAAGGAATACCTTCCGGAATGGCAGGAGACAATACTGTTATATGGCAGGATTTCGTAATCCTTGCACTTCTTGGCGTTGTCGGATTTATCTGTTCCCTTACTGCACAGTATTTTTCCGCAAAAGCGGCGACGGGTGTTGCGGCAGAGCTTCGCAGTGCAATGTTCAACCATATGCAGTCACTCTCCTATACGTCACTTGACCGTGTCGGAAATGCCACA
>JAZUBE010000120.1:0-5949 GCA_045638325.1 Eubacteriales bacterium | reverse complement strand
ATCTCACCATGAGCATGGCACTGAAGGCTACCGGCCGTGAGATCCTTTTCGCAGGATGCTCCGTAGGTGAGCACGAGCCCGCTACATGGATGAAGTCCGTAGGTGCTCATATGTACCGCTCTACCGGTGATATCACCGACGAATTTGAGTCCTTCCGCTACATATCTGAGACTCAGCTCAAAAAACTCTGCATGAGTGGTCCCGGCTGCTTCAACGACATGGATATGCTTGTTGTAGGTATGCACGGTAAGGGCCATGTTGCAAAAGAGGAAGTTTGTACCGAGAACGATTACAAGATTCACTTTGCTCTGTGGTGTCTGTTCGGTGTTCCGCTTATGATCGGCGGAGACATCCGTAACATGGATGATGATTGTCACGCTCTTCTTACCAACAAGGAGCTTATTGCTATCAACCAGGATCCCGAAAACAGACCTCCTTACTGGGATGAGAGACAGAGATATGCTTCTCAGTTCCGTATGGGTATGGCAAAGTTCCTGGACAACGGCGAAATTGTTCTTGCTTACTTCAACCATGCCGAGTATCCTCTCGATGTACTTCTTTACTTCGATGATATCGGTGTTCCCTTCTCCAGCGGATACGGTCTTGAGCTTACCGATATTCTCACCGGTGAGAATGTAGGTGTTAAATTCGACTTCTACAATCCCAGACTTGAGGGTCGTACCTGCCGTCTGTTCAAGGCAAAGTTCGTAAAGAGATGAGCTCCGGTCTTAACGAAACCGCCTGCATAAAATGCGGAGGTAAGCTCACCCAGTTTGATATCGGTCTTCACAGAAAGCTCATTAACCGCGGTGCTACGGAATTTATGTGTATACCTTGTCTTGCAAAAAAATTCAAGGTTACGGAAGAACGGATGTGGGAGAAGATCGAAGAATTCAGAGACTGGGGTTGTACGCTTTTCCCTCCAAAAGATAATAAATAAAAAATCGGGGGAGCCATCGCTCCCCCGTAAGATTACTTTTTCTTGCTGTTTTTTCTCGGTTTAATAATATAGAAATTATGCACACCCGCATAATATCCGAGGCCTGCCGCAACCATTGCAGGAAGCGGAATAAGCCAGTATGCAATAGGATTATGAGGTGAATAAAGCATTATAAGTCCGTCATAAGGTGCTTCCCAGAATACTGCGATCGCCTTTGAGATACTTGCAAGATTTCCTGCCCACTCATATCCGAAAGCACCATCAGATGCACCGAATATTACACCGATCGTAATAAGGATAGCAAGAATAAAGTTGGGTATAGCCGCAAAGACAGACATAACAAATCCCATATACGGTCTATATGCAAGTCTGTTGCTATCAATACGTATTCTGTCCCTGGCACCGGTATCCCAGAGTCCCGTATACTGCACTACCATATAAAATCCGATAGTAAACAGCGCCATGAGGACTATAAGCCATTCGTGCTTGCTATCCCACACGTTAAGTGAAAGTATCAGTCCCATGATAGCACTGAGAAATTGTCCGCCAAGCTGTTTTACTATGAGATACAGATTATCCTTTATGTAATTACACATATATTGCTCCCAAAGATTGTTTTCTAATATTTTAGCTAAAGTAAGTCCATTCTTCAAGTGTTTTCAATGATTGTTTACACTTTATCACTAAATTGTAACAGATCGGAGGTGCCATGATGTCTGACGCATACAATACAAAGGATTATCCCGAGCTTATAAGAAAGTTTTGTACTTATAAATCAGGTATTCAGGGGCGTTCTCAAAAAACTGTAAACGAATATATGCTTGATCTGAGAACATTCTGCAGATATATGTTTGCTACAAAAAACGGCACATCGCACGATCCCGAATCTCTTGAGAAGATCGACATATCGGAGCTTAATACAGAGTTTTTCGCTTCGATCACTCCTGAGGAGATATACGATTTTATATTCTACACAAAATCTGAACGAGGAAACGGTACTGCAGCAAGAGCACGAAAACTGTCTGCGATAAAATCATTTTACAAGTACCACACTCAAAAAACAAGAGTCCTTCAGATAAACCCCGCCGCAGATATCGAAGGACCCAAAAAAGCAAAAGAACTTCCGAAATACTTATCAGTTGAGGAAAGTCTCGGGCTGCTTGACTCTATCAGAAATGACACCGATAATCCTTACCGTAAACGTGATTTTGCCATGATAACTCTGTTTCTGAACTGCGGAATGAGACTTTCTGAACTTGCCGGTATCAAGATGACAGATATTGATCCTAATATGGCTTCGCTGAGGGTACTTGGTAAAGGTTCAAAGGAGAGGATCATCTATCTCAATTCCTCCTGTAAGGAAGCGATAATAACCTACCTTCCGGATAGACTGATACTACGCAAGGAAGGCAGTTCGGATGATCACCTTTTCCTTTCCCGTCTCGGAAAAGGTATAAGTGTAAAAACTGTTCAACACGTTGTAAAGAAGTATCTTGCAGCGGCAGGACTCGAAAACAAGCATTACAGCACACACAAACTCCGTCACACAGCGGCAACTCTCATGTATCAGACGGGTGATGTTGATATTCGTGTACTGAAGGACATCCTCGGTCACGAGCAGCTCAATACCACACAAATATACACCCATGTATCAAACAAGAGCATGGAAGACGCAATGGAGAAGAATCCTTTATCGGGTGTAAAGTCACCTGAGAACGATAATCTCCCTCCTAAAAAAGTAAATAACGACGAGTAAATCGTCTGAATAAGAAAGGTCTTAAATTATGAAAATTCTGTTTCAGGGCGACAGCATCACCGATGCTTCAAGAAATCGTGAAGAATTTCACCATCTCGGTTACGGCTACCCCAAATATGCGGCAGCAAAGCTGAAGGCTAAGATGCCCTCTACCGATTTTGAGTTCATCAACCGCGGAATCAGCGGAAACAAGGTCCTTGATCTGAAGAACCGCTGGGTTGAGGACTGCACAGATCTCGCACCGAATCTTATGTCTATCCTCATCGGTGTCAATGACACATGGCATCATGCAAATGAGAAGGACTGGATACCCAATGACGTATTTGAGGCTGATTACCGTTATCTCCTTGAAGAAGCAAAGAAAATTCCCGGTATCAAGATCATTATGATGGAGCCTTTCCTGCTTCCTGCAGAGGATAAGGAATTCTTCCGTGAGGATCTTGATCCGAAAATTCAGATTATCCGTAAACTTGCTCGTGAGTATGCAGATGCGTTCATTCCCCTTGACGGACTTCTTGCAGCTCGCTCGGTAAACATTGCGGACAAGGCGTCTATGTCTCAGTGCGGAGACGGTGTTCACCCCTCGGAGGCTACTGCAGACTACATCGGCGGCCTTTGGGCAGATGCGGCGTATGAATTGTTGAAGTAAATAATTAGCCTTCCCCTCAGGGGAAGGGGGACCGCTTTAGCGGTGGATGAGGTGAATACCTTTAGAATTTCTTAGGGTATTCTCCTCATCCGTCACTAGCAGTTTGCTCGCAACCTGCCGTGCCACCTTCTCCGCTGGAGAAGATTCCTTTGCCTCTATAAAAAACACCGACAGATTCAAAGCAATAGTTGAGCGTTTCCGTGTTATGGCAGAAAAAATAGCAAAAGAATTAGAATAATTTCCCCAAACCCATTGACAATATCTCCAATATATAGTATAATATTTGAGTATGCGAATACACATCATAGGGCAGTCCGCTACAACGCTCTGTATGAATGCCCGGAATTAACAGGAGGAGTTTTACAATGGATAAACTCACTGCTTTTGCGAGCGAGCAGCTTAAGGCTGAGGTTCCCCAGTTCAACGTTGGTGACACCGTAAAGGTTCACAACAAGATCAAAGAGGGTACCAGAGAAAGAATTCAGATTTTTGAGGGTACCGTTATCTGCAAGCACGGCGGCGGAATCTCCGAGACCTTCACCGTTCGTCACGTTGCATATGGTTGCGGCGTTGAGAAGACCTTCCCCATCCACTCTCCCAGAGTTGAGAAGGTAGAGGTTATCAGACGTGGTAAGGTTAGACGGGCTAAGCTCTTCTATCTCCGTGATAGAGTTGGGAAGAGCTCCAAGGTTAAGGAACTTATCTAAGTCAAAAAGAATTAAGGAAGTCGAAAGACTTCCTTTTTCTTTTTTATTCAATTTCATCCAGGTTGATCTTACTGTTTTTGAAATAGTATTCCCTGTCGTGCTCACCGATCTCACGGAGCACCTTTGCAGGATTTCCTACAGCAATAACGTTTGCGGGAATATCCTTTGTTACAACACTGCCTGCACCGATGACGGAATTGTCACCTATAGTAATGCCTGGCATAATGAGCGCACCTGCGCCGATCCAGACGTTATTTCCGATGTTGACAGGTGAATTATACTGATACGCCTTTTCCCTCAGCTCGGGCAAAATAGGATGCCCTGCGGTGGCGATAACTACGCTTGGACCAAACATACAGCAGTCACCAACGTAAATATGGGTATCGTCAACAAGCGTCAGTCCGAAATTGGCGTACACGCCATTTCCAAAGTGCACGTGCTTTCCTGCCCAGTTGGCGTGAAGCGGCGGCTCAATATAACAGTTCTCACCGATCTCTGCGAACATTTCTTTAAGCATCTTTTCACGAAGATCGAGCTGTGTCGGACGAGTCTGATTGAAATCATACAGCTTATCAAGGCACGCAAGCTGCTCACGCTGCAGTTCTTCATCACCGGGGAGATATAATTTGCCGGAGTGCATTTTTTCATAAGGTGTCATGGGGATTGCTCCTTTGATGGGTGATTTGGTAATTATAACATGAGTTGGAAGATTTTTCAAGGATTACATAAAGCATTCCTCATACTTCGGCTCAGTTTTTATCAGGTTCAACAATTCTTCAGGAAATATACTGATCCAGCCTTCCCAAAAAGTTTCAGCTAACCCCGGGAAATTTTCGCTTGGGAAAGTAACCTTTGATACTAAAGGTGCTGTATATTGATATACACCCTGACATCTGATGGACTCATACGTTTTTTTATGCTCAAATCCTTTATTGAAATATTCCATTGCTTTTTTTGCACCTTCACCGAATCGTGATTCATACATTGCGGCGTGAAGATATAATTCGCAAATGTGATAATGACCAACGCCACATCTACCATCGTTAAATATAGATTCATACAAATGCGCAAGCTCTATCATAAGAGTAACACCTTCTTGTTTGGTAAAAACAGAAATTTTAGTACAAACAGAATTTACAACAACCGATTTCAAAGCAAATAATATATCAATTATGGCTTCTCCTTGATACTTGTCTCTTGTTTCCCCTTCGCTTGCTAATGTTAAAAGAAATTCTCTGCTCATAAGAATACTGTTTTGCTTTGAAGCAAGAGCTACAGCTTTATCAATATGTCCCATTTTTGCATAATAAAGCACCATACGCTGAGTAAGCACATCTCTATCTTCTGTTGTTATATCCAAAGTTAATGCTTTCTCAAATGCTTTTAGTGCCTCTTGCCAATAAATATTTTGTGAACTATATTCCGTATCTTCTTTGACATAATCCCCGTCATCGGTATAACTTCTTGCACCGTGTTTCTGCCATCCGAGTATATCTAAGGCAAAGCCAAGACTCATAAACACTTTTGCTTCAGACGGAAATTCTTCCGCCGCAGCACGAAGCATTTCTACACACTCGGCTATATCTCTGTTTTCACCTATTGCTCTGTCTGTTTTTGATAGAATAGCATTCAGCTTTTCTTCCCTGTCCTTACTGTATCCGAAAAGTTCATCAATACTTACGTGAAAGTAATTCGCAATAGCAGGTATCATTTCCATATCTGGATAACCACCGTCTTTTTCCCATCGGGAAACAGCTTGACAAGTAACCCCGAGAGCATTTGCAAGGTCTTCCTGCTTTCGTCCGTCACGGTGACGTAGCTCTCTGATTTTCGTTCCTATTTTAATTTGCATAATATCACCTCAATTAAAGTATCACCGGTGTGATTATATTATAGC
>JAZUBE010000119.1:0-2929 GCA_045638325.1 Eubacteriales bacterium | reverse complement strand
CCTGCAGATATGTGGGCAGACGTATCGCTTCTCTTTCCGCACTTTCCTCGTCTTTAAGCTCAAGGTACGCCATACTCAGCGTATTGATCGCGTCGTATCTGATCTTATCATCCGTGCAATCCTCGATTATGTTATTGCAGATCGAAATTATCTCCTGCTGGCAGGCGTTGAACTCTTCCTGTGTTATTCTCAAATAGCCGTCAGGATATCCGTAGGGCGATGCGCCAAGCTCTTCGGCATACCGAATAAGAATCCTGAAATCCCCGGGAAATCTTTCCTTCGCCTCTCTCATCAGATCGAAACACTTGTCCCTCTCACCCGTAGATCTGAGTCTCTTAAGCTTCGTCAGATACTCCTGCACAGTCTGCTCGCGAGTGTCTTCATCCACGCCGAGAAGAAGATCCGTAGTGACGCCAAAGAACGTTGCAATTGCAGGTATGGTCTCAATATCGGGATATGCGGCGCCGTTTTCCCATCGGCTTACCGCCTGAGGTGATACGTGCATATACTCCGCGAATTTCTCCTGAGTGATGTCTCGTTCACGGCGTAATTTTTTGATTACTGATCCAATATTCATATTGTAATCTCCTTTACATTCTTAAAGGCGCGCACCTTATGATTATATTATAATAATTTCCGGGACAATTACAAGACACCGTGCGTTAACGGAAACTCAATCAGCGGTTAAGTTTATCAATTAAAGCAGAAAGCCCACAGTCGGAACTGCGGGCTTTCTATCATTAACTTACTCGATCTCTGCCTCGGCTACGCGTACAACATAGTTTGTACCGTAAGGATAACCTGTAGTAAAAATCTCAGCGGTATCGCCATCCTGCTTGAATTCAAGAGTCTCGCCGTTGTCAGTCCACTTGACGGACTTGATCTTGCCATCAATGCCGGTAAACTTTCTCCACCACACACCGCTGTTCTCAACGGTAACGAAAGCGTCACCCTGGATAGTCAGGTCATGAACGTAGAAGAAGAGCTTCTTGCCATCCTTCAGTGCAAAGTCCTTCTTATCAGTCTCGGATACAACGGGAACAGGTCTGCCTGTATACATATTATTATATCCACAGGTCTGTACCCATTCGCCAAGTCCCTCAAGGAGAGCCTCCTGCATTTTGGGGATCTCACCGTGACCATCGGGACCGATGTTGAGAAGGTAGTTTGCACCAACCTTACGGCAAGCACAAAGTATCTCGATAAGCTCCGCAAGAGACTTATAGTTAAGGTCACGTGCACCAAATCCCCAGTGATCATTCATTGTCTGGCACATCTCTGCAGCAAGGTACTTGGGAGCACCGTCACGATCAAGAGGAGTAGGTCTGCCCTGCTCAAAGGTTACGGAATCAAGTTCGATATGTCCTGCCGCACCACGTGCGTCAAGTCCTGTATTGTTTACGATGATAGCATCGGGCTGATGCTTACGGATTGTTGCGTAAAGTGCATCCTCTTCCCAATCCGCACCCTTGTTTGACCAGAATCCGTCAAACCAAAGTCCGCCGATCTTACCGTAGTTCTTACAAAGAACCTCTACGGAATCGCGGAAGAACTGCAGGTATCCCTTAAAGTCCTCTTTGAAGAGATCGTGGTACCAGTCAAATGTGGTATGATAGAAAATAGGACGAATGCCCTCTGCATTACATGCATCTACAAACTCTGCAATAAGGTCACGCTTTGCTGCACTGTGAGGAGCATCAAAATCGGACAAGCCGCAGGTATCGTAAAGAGAAAAACCGTCATGGTGTCTTGTTGTGAGGGTTATGTAGTTCATACCTGCATTCTTTGCGGTACGTGCGATCTTTCTCGCATCAAACTTGTCAGCGGTGAAGGTATTGAAGAGCTTTACATACTCCTCTTTCTCCATCTTTGCAAGGTTCCAGATCCACTCACCCTTACCAAGCTGTGAATAAAGTCCCCAGTGAATGAACATTCCGAATCCGAAATTTTCGAACTCGGCTATACGGGGCAGAATTGCGGGAATAGCCATAATAATCTCCTGAAATTTTACATTTTTCGGGTTTTGATCACCGATTATATCTATTATACTATCTCTCTCTCTATTTTTCAAGGATAGAGTGTTATGAATAATAAATTTTTTATTTCATAGAAGGAAAGCCGTATCGGAATTTAACACTCCGACACGGCTTTTATCATGCTTTCTTTCTTGATTCCATTTGCTGTTTCACCATCATATCCTTGACTTTCATAAGTCTTGAGGTGGTGCTTCGCTCATTTTCATCCAGCTTCATTGTAATAAACCTGATATTCTCCTCGTATTCGGGGATCATAACATGCTCAAGAGCATTAACACGGCGTCGTGTACGCTCGATCTCTTCAGCCATAAGCCTGCAGGCATTCTCCACCTCTGCGAGGCGGTACATCTTACGTGCAACCTCAGACAGTACCGACACAGCTTCATCAAGCTCAGGTGAGGTAAATGCAAATCCATAGGAATACATATCTCCTTCGGAGGGCGAACGCATTTCCACATTGAATTCGGGAATTCTCACGCTCATGACATTCTTATATGCTATGTCGATCTCAGCGGACTGAGACGGCATAAGGAGCGCTGTATCCATGATCTGCGGAACCATTGACGAACGTGCAACGGCAAAATTCTTACCCGATTCTGCAAGAGCCGCTTCAACTTCGGATCTGAGAGCCTTATTCTCACGCACCATTTCAAGAAAACGGCGCATCAGCTCATCTCTCTTATCCTTGAGAAGCTTATGACCTTTTCTTGCAGTTGCAAGACGTCTTTTCTGGCTCTGAAGCTCCATTCTGGTGGGATTTACAGTTTTTCTTGCCATAACTCACCCTCAATAATACTTATCGAGAAGCTTATCGGAAATACGGCGAAGCTCTGATCTCGGAAGCATACGGAGAAGCTCCCATCCGATATCAAGAGTTTCCTCTATTGAACGGT
>JAZUBE010000118.1:0-8108 GCA_045638325.1 Eubacteriales bacterium | reverse complement strand
GCCTGTGCATCACCGAGGTTGGAGCAGGAGCCTACCTCAAAGTATGTCTTCTGTCTGGGAGACCATGCCTCAACGTCAATAGATTTTACCTTCAGATCTGCAAGGTCGCCGGAGCAGCATTCAAGAGTTCTTACAGGGATGTCGAGGCTGCGGAACAGCTCAACTGTGTACTGCCACATTTTCTCGAACCATGCAGGGCTCTCCTCGGGCTTACAGATAACGATCATCTCCTGCTTCTCGAACTGGTGGATTCTGTAAACACCACGCTCCTCGATACCGTGAGCGCCCTTCTCCTTGCGGAAGCAGGGAGAATAGCTGGTAAGAGTGAGAGGAAGGCTTGTCTCTTCAAGAGTGGTGTCCATGAAACGTCCGATCATGGAGTGCTCGGATGTACCGATAAGGTAGAGATCCTCGCCCCCGATCTTGTACATCATGGAGCTCATCTCGTCGAAGCTCATAACTCCGGTAACTACCTCGGAGCGGATCATGAAAGGAGGAATACAGTAGGTAAAGCCCTTGTCGATCATGAAATCTCTTGCATATGTGAGAACTGCAGAGTGAAGTCTTGCAATATCACCTGTGAAATAGTAGAATCCGTTACCTGCAACACGACGTGCGGAATCAAGGTCGATACCGTTCAGATTCTCCATGATATCTGTGTGATAAGGAATATCGAAATCGGGAATAACGGGCTCGCCGTACTTCTCTACCTCAACATTCTCGGAATCATCCTTACCGATAGGTACGGAGGGGTCGATGATGTTGGGGATGGTGAGCATGATCTTGCGTACCTTTGCTGCAAGCTCGGTCTCCATTGCTTCAAGCTCAGAAAGTCTTGCTGCATCGGCATTTACCTTTGCCTTGAGAGCCTCAGCCTCATCACGCTTGCCGTTCTTCATGAGAAGACCGATCTCCTTGGAATTCTTGTTTCTTGCTGCACGAAGCTCGGATGCCTCGGTCTGAGCCTTGCGGCTTTCTGCGTCAAGAGCGATAACCTCGTCAACGAGTGCGAGCTTGTGGTCCTGGAATTTCTTCTTTATGTTTTCCTTTACGATGTCGGGATTTTCTCTGAGAAATTTGATGTCGATCATGGGATTTTGTCCTTTCCTTTATATACACTTATGTTAATTGTTTTTGTTGTGTCGCGTTAAGTCTTTTTTGTGGGGTTATCAGACCTCGGGTACAGTACCGCCACAGAGTTTTGCGATGATCTCCTCAAGATCTTCGTTGTCTGCGTACTCTATCTGCAATACCTTGCGGTTTTTATTTGCCAAAATGTGAACTTTTCTTCCTGTGGCAGAGGATACTTTATTTTCAAGCTCGGCGGTATAGTTTACGGTTACGGGATCGATCTTAGCCGCTGCCGTTTCTGCTTCAAGAGCCTTGTTTTCGCGCTTTACAGCCGCCTCGGTCTCTCTTACGGAAAGATTTCGCTTGATTATCTTATTTGCGAGGGGTAGCATTGCCGATCTGTCCTTAAGTCCCAGAAGGGTTCTTCCGTGACCTGCGGAGAGCTGACCGCTCTGAATAAGCTCCGCAACATCTTCGGGAAGATCAAGAAGACGTATAGCGTTTGATACAGCGGGTCTGCTCTTACCAAGTTTCGCTGCAACCTCTTCCTGGCTCATTCCGTGAATACGTATAAGCTCCGCATAAGCTGCCGCTTCCTCGAAGGGATTCAGATTCTCTCGCTGGATATTCTCAATAATAGCGATCTGTGCTGCTTTGAGCTCGTCTGCTTCCATAATGAGTACAGGGATCTCGGAAAGACCTGCCTGTCTTGCGGCTCTCCATCGTCTCTCGCCTGCGATGATCTCATACATCCCGAGCTCTGCGGGACGCACGATGATCGGCTGAAGCACACCGTGTACCGAAATGGAATCGGTAAGCTGCGCAAGAGCTTCTTTGTCGAAGAATTTTCTTGGCTGATCCTTTCGTGGCTCTACATCCGATATGCGGAGTGTTACCACGCCGCCTTTTTCCTCGGTGGAGTTTTCTTCAAATATGTTGTCAAGGCCCCTTCCGAGCCCTTGTTTGCGTGCCATTGTTATATCCTTTCCCACAGGTCACACGCCCGTGCGCTCAATAAGTTCTTTTGCTACATCCATATAGGCAAGACTGCCCTTGGAATATTTGTCGTATGCGTAGATGGGCATACCGAATCCGGGAGCCTCCGACAGCCGCACGTTTCTTGCGATAACTGTACGGAACAGCTTGTCCCCGTAATATTTTTTAAGCTCATTCTGCACCTGTACGGACAGATTAAGTCTGCCGTTGTGCATGGTAATAAGTATTCCTGTTATTCCGAGGCTCTCGTTATAATACTGCTTTACCTTGCGTATGGTTATCATGAGCTGAGAAAGTCCTTCTAGCGCATAATACTCACATTGCATGGGGATAACGACGCCGTCGCTTGCTGAAAGTGCATTAACGGTCAGAAGTCCAAGTGAAGGAGGACAGTCGATTATGATATAATCGAAATCTTCACTGAGCGGTTCAAGGGCACGCTTTAAGGCATACTCCCTCGAATCCATCTGAAGAAGATCAAACTCTGCACCTGCAAGGGAGATCACCGCCGGCATTACTGCGAGATTGCGGAATTCAGTACGGATTATTGCGTTTTTTGGATCACAGTAGCCGATGAGTGCTTCGTAAACAGATGTCTGCACCTGTTTTTTGTTGATACCTACTCCGCTTGTACTGTTTCCCTGAGGATCAAGGTCTACGAGAAGCACCTGTTTCCCCATTGCCGCAAGTGATGCGGCTGTATTTACGGCAGAAGTGGTCTTGCCCACTCCGCCCTTCTGATTGGCAAATGATATAATATAGGATCTCATTATTTCTGCATCCTGTCAATTGTCTGTTGCGGTAAAATTACCACACATTATATTTTACCACAATCGCAGCGTAAAATCAACGAAAATAATGAATTTCACTATAAAGTTACAAAAAATGTTTCACGTGAAACTTCGGGTGAACCGGAGGCGGATACCGGTCGGCTTTGTTTTCAGATTTAATCAGGTTTCACGTGAAACATAAAAGGGATGGCGTTTGCCATCCCTCATGTATTTATATATTCAATTTGCTGCGCAGGAATTGCCCTGTGTATGAATTGTCACACGCTGCAATTTCCTCGGGAGTGCCTTCGGCGACTACGAGACCGCCGCCTTCGCCGCCTTCCGGGCCCATGTCAATTATATGATCGGCGCATTTTATCATATCAAGATTATGCTCGATCACAAGGAGCGTGTTCCCTGCATCGACAAGTCTTTGGAGAACTTCGCATAGCTTGCGTACATCTTCAGAGTGAAGTCCTGTGGTGGGTTCATCGAGAATGTAGATGGTTCTGCCTGTACCTCTCTTGGAAAGCTCGGTGGCAAGCTTCACACGCTGAGCTTCACCGCCCGATAAGGTGGTAGAAGACTGTCCGATCTTGATATAGCCGAGTCCCACATCACAGATAGTGCGGAGACGTGAAGAAATTCTCGGAATATCGGAGAAAAACTCCGCCCCTTCCTCTGCTGTCATATCAAGCACATCGGAAATGGATTTGCCCTTGTATTTCACTTCAAGAGTTTCGCGGTTATAGCGTTTTCCCTTGCAGACATCACAGGTAACGTATACATCGGGAAGAAAATGCATTTCGATTTTCTTTACACCGTCGCCTTCGCAGGCTTCGCACCGTCCCCCTTTTACGTTAAATGAGAATCGTCCGCCTTTGTATCCCTTCAGCTTAGCTGCAGGAGTTTTGGCAAAAAGCTCACGGATATCGGAGAAAAGTCCGGTGTATGTTGCAGGATTCGATCTGGGAGTACGTCCAATGGGGCTCTGATCTATGCAGATAACTTTATCAAGCTCTTCTATGCCCTCTATCTTGCGGTATTTTCCGGGGAAGGTTATGGCACGCATGAGATCTCTCGCAAGAGCCTTGTGAATAATACCGTTTACAAGAGAAGATTTTCCCGAACCCGACACACCGGTGACGCACACGAATTTGCCCAGGGGGATCTTTACATCAATATTTCTGAGATTATTCTCAGAAGCACCGCGGACGGTCAGGAATTTTCCGTTCCCTTCCCTGCGTACAGTCGGCACGGGGATACACCGCCTGCCTGCGAGATAATCTCCCGTTATGGAGTTTTTGTTTTTAGCTACCTGAGCAGGAGTGCCGGCGGCAACGACTTCACCACCGTGAACACCCGCACCCGGGCCGATATCAACGATGAAATCTGATTCCATCATTGTCTCTTCATCGTGCTCAACAACGATCACGGAGTTGCCGAGGTCACGGAGATTCTTCAGAGTTGCAAGGAGCTTGCCGTTGTCACGCTGATGTAGTCCGATGGAAGGCTCGTCAAGGACATAAAGCACACCCGCAAGGGAGGAGCCTATCTGAGTGGCAAGTCTGATTCGCTGTGCCTCTCCGCCGGAAAGAGTTCCGCTTTTTCTTGAAAGGGTGAGATATTCAAGGCCTACATTTTTAAGGAATCCAAGTCTTGATCGCAGTTCTTTCAGTATCTCACGTGCAATTATCATCTGACTTTCCGTAAATTCGAGGGAGTTTACAAAATTGAGAGCTTCGGTGATTGGCAGACGGCAGAATTCGTCAATGTTCTTGCCACCTATGGTGACAGCGATAGCTTCAGGCTTCAGCCTTGTGCCTCCGCATTCGGTACAGAGATCTTCTTCAAGGAATTGCTCATAATATTCGGCGTCGTTTCCGTACTGCGTCATTCTTGTTTCTATCATCGGAATGACACCCTCGTATTTAACACGGTATTCCCTTTTGGGACCGTCGAAGGAACGCATGACGGTGTATATTTTGTCACCTGTACCATAAAGGAGAGCGTGTCTTGCCTCGGGAGAAAAATCCTCGACAGGTTCGTCCATCCTGAAGCCGTATTCGTCGGCAACAGCAAAAAGCACAGGCCCGAGCCATGTATCGGGACCGAGAGATTTGAATCCGTTTACGGCAATACCACCGTCAAGGAGTGAAAGCTCGGGATGAGGAATTATTCTATCCTCGGAAACGCGGCGGGTAACGCCAAGTCCGAGACAATGGGGGCAAGCACCAAACGGGTTGTTGAAAGAGAACATCCTCGGCTCGGGTTCCGAAAACGAGCCGCCGTGCTCGGGACAGGCATATGCGGTGGAATATTCGATATCTTCGTCATCCTTGCCATCACGTCCCACAATACATATTACGACTTTACCTTCGGATTCTGCGAGAGCAGTCTCAACAGAGTCGGACAGACGTGAACGGATACCGTCCTTCAGGATAAGTCTGTCGACGATTATATCAACGGAGTGACGGATATTTTTGTCAAGCTCGATCTCCTCGGAGAGATCGTACTGTAGCCCGTCCACACGTACTCTCGTAAAACCTTTTTTTGTTGCAGATTCAAAAACCTTCTCGTGACGGCCTTTTTTGCCGCGTACCATTGGCGCAAGCACGAGGAATCTTGTTCCCTCCTCCATTGATGTTATGGAATCAATGATAGAATCCACAGTCTGCTGACGTATCTCTCTTCCGCAGATGGGACAATGAGGTACTCCGAGGCGTGCGTACAAAAGTCTGAGATAGTCGTAGATCTCAGTGACCGTACCCACGGTGGAGCGTGGATTTTTGGATGTGGTCTTCTGATCTATGGATATCGCAGGTGAAAGCCCTTCGATGGAGTCTACATCCGGCTTGTCAAGCTGGCCGAGGAACATTCTTGCGTATGCGGAAAGAGACTCCACAAATCTGCGGTGTCCTTCGGCGTATATTGTATCAAATGCAAGGGATGATTTTCCTGAACCGGAAAGTCCTGTAAAAACTACCAGTTTATCCCTTGGTATGTCAATGTCTATATTTTTAAGATTATTCTGGCGTGCGCCCGATATTTTAAGATGTTTTGGCATTTTATTTTTATTTTGCGAGAAAACCCTTTTTATAAAAAGGGTTTTCTCGCGCTCTTTCCCAAAAATTTTTATATAAAAAGGCAAACTATGTGTACTTGTCATCCTGAGGCACCGCCGAAGGATCTCGTTTAACAGATTCTTCACTTCGTTCAGAATGACAAAATGATTCCATATCTCCTTATTCCTGTATCGCTGTAGGAATCCACTCGCATTACCGTTATCAAAGGAATCCTATACCGTCGAATTTAACGGAGTGAAAATTCGACATCTGCACTTGCTGCGCCTGTCTTAATCCGCTATGCAATGTATATTGCATAGCAGCAAGCGATTTAAGGTAACTGAATTGGTGAAATAGGATAAAGTTCTTTGCGGAGCTTTCTTTCAAGAAAGCGACCGTTTCCTTTTAACCGTTCCCTCTGCCGCTTCTATTCCCCGACCTTCGTTATCTCGATCTCTTTTATCCTGTCGCGGAGATAAGCCGCTTCCTCAAATCGCAGTTCCTTTGCGGCAGCACGCATCTCTTCGCGAAGTGATTCGAGCAGCTTTTCCTTGTCGGCGGCAGATTTTGGCACCTCTGCACGGGGGCGTTCGCCCTTCTTTGTGCGTTTTTTTGATGTGCCGTCGGGAGTACCTATTCTGATAAGCTCACGAATCTCCTTCTTGACGGATTTCGGCACAATACCGTGCTCTTCATTGTATGCCTGCTGAATGGTGCGGCGTCTGTTTGTCTCATCGATTGCCGCCTTCATTGAGCGAGTCACTGTATCGGCGTACATTATGACCTTACCGCCTACGTTTCTCGCAGCACGTCCGATTATCTGAACGAGTGCCGTTTCGCTTCTGAGCATTCCCTCTTTATCTGCATCAAGAATTGCCACAAGCGTTACCTCGGGAAGATCTATTCCCTCGCGGAGGAGGTTTATTCCCACAAGCACATCAAATACACCGCTTCTGAGATCACGGATAAGCTCCATTCGCTCCATTGTCTCAATATTGTGGTGAATGTACTTTACTTTTATACCGTGTGAATCAAGGTATCCTGTAAGATCCTCAGCCATCTTTTTCGTAAGAGTTGTCACAAGAACTCTGCCACCCTCGGCAACTCTCTCACGTATCTCACCAAGAAGATCGTCAACCTGTGTGGCAACGGGACGTACCTCTATCTCGGGATCGATAAGTCCCGTGGGGCGGATAAGCTGTTCAACCACCTGCCCTGCATTCGTACGCTCATATTCTCCCGGTGTTGCAGATACCATAATGGTTTGCCCCAGCTTTTCCTCAAACTCATTGAAGAAAAGCGGTCTATTGTCGTACGCCGACGGCAGGCGGAATCCGTAATCCACAAGGTTTTGCTTTCTTGCACGGTCGCCGCCGCTCATTCCCCTTACCTGAGGGAGAGTCACGTGGCTCTCGTCAACGAAGGTAACAAAATCCCTCGGGAAATAATCAAGAAGCGTATATGGAGTGGAGCCCGGCTCCCGTCCGGCAAAAACACGGGAGTAGTTCTCTACACCGCTGCAATACCCGATCTCACGGAGCATTTCCATGTCGTAACGGGTTCGTTCCTCAATACGCTGAGCTTCGATGAGCTTACCGTTATCACGGAAGAAAGAGATTCTTTCTTCAAGTTCCGCTTCGATCTCGGCAAAAGCCTGATCTTTCATCTCAGGAGCGATAACGTAGTGTGTTGCAGGATACACAGCCGCATAATTTACACGTGCTTTGACAGTACCGGTAAGCGGATCGATCTCCGAAATGCGGTCGATCTCATCCCCGAAAAATTCTATGCGTATTCCCTCGTCATTGGTGTTTGAGGGCATTACTTCAAGAGTATCTCCTCTGAGACGGAATTTTCCTCGCACAAGATCGATGTCACTACGGTCGTATCCGATGTCGATAAGATGTGCCGCAAGGTCATCGCGTGATATCTCCATTCCCGGACGGAGGGATGTTACCTGTCCGGAATATTCCTCGGGGGGACCGAGAGAGTAGATACATGATACTGATGCTACGATTATAACATCCCGTCTCTCAAAGAGTGCAGATGTGGCACTGTGACGGAGCTTGTCTATCTCTTCGTTCTTCCTGGCTTCTTTTTCTTTTTTCTTTTCCTTTCCCCCCCCTTTCCCCTCTCCCTCGTTGTTCTCGTTGTTCCCCTCCTTTTTTTCCTCCGCATTGTCTGGGTTCGTTTCTCGCTTCTCCCT
>JAZUBE010000117.1:0-2686 GCA_045638325.1 Eubacteriales bacterium | reverse complement strand
CTTCGTACTCCTCATCGGTCATATAGGGATTCCACAAAAGTTCTGCAGAAAGGAAAGATGACAGATCATCGAATCCGAGAGTGGTCTCTTCATTCTGCATGAAGAATCCGTTTACACCCATGTCAGCATAGTAACGTACATCCTCTTTCATCTGATAGAGATTTGCTGCAGGAACAAGGCTGTAATTGAAGTGACAAGCATAGTACCAGAGGTTTACGTTCTTTGCGATATTTGTCCAGTTGCGGAAATGCTCTGCGATCTCTTTAGTATATTCGTGAGTACAGTCGACACCTGTAACGCTGTGATTGTTACAAGCGAGGTAGTGACAGAAACATATTGTGATATAATCGGGAACTTCCATATCCACCGGAGGCTTTGATGTGGAGGTGTGGTACGCAAGCATCCAGAATTCGATCTCGGGATACTCATCCTCAAGCTCGTCGTGCACCTTGCTGATGAAGTCGATGAGGTTTGCAGAGTAAGCCTTGTGCTTACCTACAAGCTTCATACAATCATTACAGCCACACCATTTGTGTGTATCATTCTGGGATATGGAGATCTTGGGCATAGTGGAACCGAACTCAAATCCCTGCTCAAGTAGCTCATTGATATAGATGCGGAGATTCTCAACACATTCATCGAGAACATCGGGATCGGAGAAGCAAGGGGTCTCAAGATCGGGTACGGAGGGAATAAGTCTGTATGCCGAATGGTTTGTATCAGAGCCTTCACCGTAGCCGTATTTGGGAGAATTCATCCACTTCTGAGTCCATGTACCGGTGTTGTGCAGAGCGATATTTGACTCCTTGTACACCGCATTGAAGGCTGCCGGAGGAACAAGGTGATCCTTACCGTCAATGTTGGTGTAAGTATCACGCCACAGGAAAGGGGTGTTACCCTCGGTGTGATCAAATCCGTTCTCCAGAGCAATGGTATCAGCCTCATAGAGGTATACAACACCACGGGTGAGGAAACGGTATCCGATACACTCCTCAAGGAATCCGTAAGCGCCGTATAGAGGGCCACGTGATGTACCGCCTGTGATGGTCACATTACCATCCTTGATTGAAATGTTGAAGGCTTCTTCGCCGTAAGTTTCACCGTCATATGCGAAGATAATCTGACGTCCGCCGATGGTATTTGTTTTGGTGAGAGTTGTACCGCAAGCTTCTTTGATTTTTTCGATCAGTACGTCTGCGGCATAGTTTACGTTCTCAGAAAAAGCCTCAGCAGGTATTTCGGTGGGGACGTACACAGTATACTCAGAGAGATCATGACCGTCAATAGTGACTGATTTAACTCTGTAACCTTCACCTTCGGTGACATTCATGTCTGCGACAGTAGCGTACTTTGCAAAGTATCTGACAGCTGCATCAAGTCCCTCATTATCTTTTGCAGCGATAACAGTTGAATCACCGCTTTTGCGGATGGTATATCCGCCGGTTTGGAATCCCGAGAGATCTATGCCATACTTTTCGGAATCTGTACTGTCGCAGATGACGATATCACCGAGCTCTTTGGCGCCAAGTCTCTCATCGAGCCATTTTGCATAAGTCTCGGCAGATGCGGATGATGCTGTGATCTGCGGCGTGTCTATTGGAGCCGTGCCGCATCCTGCGGCAGTGCTGAGAAGCACTGCAGACAGGAGTAGAGTAGAAATAATCTTTTTCATAGTTTACCTCTTATCTAAATAATTGTCAGGTTGTGGATACGGGGAACCAGTGCTCGGAGGGATTTCTTGAGATATCAAGCTCATCGGGAGCACCTGCGGGATTGATATAATCATCATATACCTTGAGCTTGTATGTCTTGAACAGATTATGCATTTCGGTATAAAGTTCTGCGATAAGTGCACGATCCTCTTCTGTGCCGTTTGTGTATCTGTCTTCGTGCACAATCGAGATTCCGATGTAAAGCATTCTTGCCTTAAGAATCTCTATGTTACGCTGTATTGCGTCGGATTCTGCAAGTGAAATCGCACGGTCGAACAGTGTTACCATGTAGTCAAAGTGAGATGCTATAAATTCGGGATTTACTCTTTCGATAGCACGGCGACCGAACGAACACCAGCATCCTGCAAGATCACCTGCTTTGAGTATAAGCTGTGAGTATTCGTATATGTACTTGCCAGACTCAGCACCGTAAACGATACAGAAGTATTCCTCAAGGAGAGCGTCATATTCTTCTTTGGTGAGGTTTTCGTTCCACACGAGCTCAGCAAGTGCGGTAAGAAGGATCGTATCGTTATTGTCACCCTCACAGAACATGATACAGTCAACATCAGACTCAATGAGGTATTTCATATCGGTAAAAGCTGTATCGTATGCAGGAGTCTGGAACGCAAGCTCATAGCTGTTCATGGGGTAATACCATACCTGAAGAGTATCGGGCTTGCAGATCTTCTTCCAACCCTCAAACTCAGTGTGGAGGGTCTTGTTGATGTGTCCTCCATCCTCGGCGCAATCCTCACCGGTAATGGAGTGGTTGGAGCAGACGGAGCCGGCATCTGTGTAGTAGAAGCAGTATGCGATCTTTACGTTGTCACGGGGTTTCTCTTTTCTGGGGGGTTTGTTTGTACCGCAGTACGCAAGCATAAGAACGTCGATCTCGGGACTGTACTCAGCCGCCATATCTGCCATGCGGTTTGTCATCTGAAGTACGGGACCTGATCCGGATCCTTCTCGTC
>JAZUBE010000116.1:0-5538 GCA_045638325.1 Eubacteriales bacterium | reverse complement strand
CTCCTTCAGCCATTCTTCCGGCACACTCCTCGGAATACACTCCGTATCTGCCTATCACATCAGCATCCACGCCAAGCACCGCAGTCTTAGATGATGTCGCATAAGTCACCGCACTTCCGCAAAGCACCGCAGATGAACCTGCCACATCGGATACAAGCTTTGATGCAAGTCCACCTGTACAGCTTTCCGCAAATGCCACGGTAAGTCCTCTCTCACCAAGCTCACTCACAAGCACTCTTGCTGCCGCAGTACCCTTACCCGGGATCACACGGTCAAGCACAGCATATACGTACTTCCCTGCCTCGGTCAATTTTATCTCATCCACAGTATTTTGACACATCGTTTCAGCTTCAGCCTCATTCTCTGCTGCAGCCGTAACTCTTATACGCACTTCACCGGGATCGCAGTACGGTGCAACAGTGGGATTCTCCTGATCCATAAAATCCCGGAGAAGCGTCTCTGCCGCAGATTCGCCGATACCGTACATATGAATGTTCCTGCTCACAAGAACCTTACCCGAACGGCGTGAGAGATATGGAATCACGTGCTCCTCTGTCATTCTCTCAAATTCCGTGGGAGGTCCGGGCATAAGGATCGCCAGTTTCTTTCGCCCATCTTTTCCCATTCCGTGAACAGCGAGCCCCGGTGCAGTTCCTGCAGAATTTATAAATACATCCGCACCCTCGGGAACCATCGCCTGACGCTTGTTATTCTCAGTCATCGTAGTCCTGCCGAGATCCGCCATATACTTCCGGATATGCTCCATTGCTTCATCATTATATAAAAGCTGAAGTCCGAAATACTCCGCCGTGCACTCTCTTGTTATATCATCACAGGTAGGACCGAGTCCGCCTGTAAGAAATACCGTATCGCACCTTGAAAAAGCAGAATCAAGCTCTCCGAGGATCCTCTCCCTGTTGTCTCCCACAACGCTCTGTCTGTACACAGATATTCCGAGCATCGCAAGTGCTCTCGAAAGATATGCCGCATCCGTATTGATTATATCCCCCAGAAGAAGCTCTGTTCCGACGCTGATTATCTCAGCAGCAGCTCCATTCACCATGATCCGTCCTCCAATGTTAAAAATTTTACATCGACATCCTTCGCGGATTAAATCGCAAATTTTGGAATATAATATAAACAGCGTCCGATGGCCCTGATGAAGTATTTCGGATATGTGTGACCGACCACGCCGGGGTCATGTGTTTTTGCGATACTTCATACGGGCAACGGCGCATTTTATTTTATCTTAACGTCAAATCTCTTGCTGCATTTAGGACATTTGACCGTATGCTCACCGGGTCTTTTAGGGAGCTTTATCGTGGCCTTACATGAAGGGCATTTTTTGAAAACGTGAGTTTTACGATCCCGGAATCCGTGAGTTATTATGATAAACTTTCCCTTTATTTTATGAGTTATTTTCTTAAACTTTTTGTTTTCGGCTTTTCTTTTTGAAATATTTTTAGACATGAACCGGAAAATTGCAATTACAAGAATAACGGTACTGACAGCATTAATTATCCATGCCACTCTATAAAATCCAAACAATGTAAAAACAACACGTGCTACCCAAAGTACTATTATTGCACCGAACGACCACCAATAAAGTGTGTCGGCACCATATCTGCCTTGCATAAATGAAACAAGCTTATTTTTGAAATTACCCACTTCACCACATCCTTTCATACTGTAATAATTATATTCTCATTTCACGTTTTCTTCAAGGATAAAGTCAACCACATTCGGTTAAATAATTATGAACTCCCGGGCCTTGATATACTAAGAATAAAACTTTTCTTACCATCATACAATTATGCAGGAGGGATTCTTATGCTCAGACGAACTTTTTGCGGCATTCTTACAGTCTTTTCGGTTATCATATTTCTGACCTCTTGCAAAAACAACACTTCAGTACCCACGGATTATCAAAGCGCAGTCAAAGGAGCATCGGTTTCCTTTGATTATGGTGTTACATCCTACTCGGCAGACATCTCATTTGACGGGAATATCCCTGACGATCCTGCAAAACGCAGGGCTGCCACAATCACCTTCACATCACCCGATGATCTGACGGGACTTGTACTGCAGTACAGCGAGGATAAAACTCTTGCTTCCATCGGTAAGGTCTCACTTGATCTGCCTGAAAACACGGGGAATGAGATGTACTATATTGTCAGGCTTTTTTCTCTGTATCCCGAGGAGATTTTTGAGGAGAACACCGGGCTTGTAAAATTCAGAGCCGATGTTTCCGGAACGGAAGTAACGTTTGAACTGATTTTTGACGGTAAATTTCCTTCATCTGCAAATATCAGCTGGGAAAATGGTCAGATAAAAATTTCAAAGATCGCTATATCATAAAAAAATCGGGAAACCTTTGCGGTTTCCCGATAATAATATTTATCTGGAGAGCTTTGCAACAACGGTTGCATCCTTGTTGTAGTAAGCGAACTTCTCAACTACCTTATTTACAGCCTCGAATATGATAGCAGTCTTGGAGCCGTCTGCTTCGGTGAAAAGTGCAAAGTAAATATCGTCGTTCTTGTTCACGCTGGAACGGAAATCGATAAGGTTTGCGCCCTCGGTCTTAGCCTTATACTCATCGGTATAAGGAGCAAAGAGATCTGCTTCCTTCATGGAACGCTCGTAAACAACGTATCTGGTATCCTCATCCTTCTTCTTCTTATCCTTAACGATCTCAAAGGAGATAACGGTCTGAGGAGTCTTGTCCATGGACACGTTTGTGGTGAAAATGGAGTATTTACGATCGAAGTTGCAGATGGTTCTTGTACCATGATAGCTGATAAGGAACACAGGAACTGCAAGACCAATACCTGCCATTGCAGCAAGAGCACCACCGATAACGAAACCCATTGCTACGAACACAGCGGCAACACAAACAGCGACAAACAGATAAATAAGAATCTGACCAATAAAATACTTACCCTCTTTTTTCTGGGTAACTACGTAGTCAATAGCTACGCCTTGTCCATTATGCAGAGCATAATCTTTGATGAACTTCATAGAGAAAACTCCTTTTATGTAATTTTAGCCTTAATATTATATCACAGCAATACCACAATTTCAATAGAGAATTATATTTTGTAACAATTGTTTTTCAGTAAAGATATATACCGCTCTTGCATAAATTCTTTATATGATATATAATGTATTAAGACAACTTGAAAGGAATCACAGGAAATGACTCAGAATTTCAGTGGTATGACAATTGCTCTTATCGGTGCCGGTGTCTCGAACACTCCGCTCGCCGAATTCTTCACCAAAAAAGGAGCGATCGTCACCGTAAGAGATAAAAAATCCGAAGCTGAACTCGGAGAGGAAAGGTGCCAAACCATTAAAAACACAGGTGCCACGCTCATCTGTGGTGAGAAGTATCTTTCGGATCTTACTGAGGAGCTTGTTATACGTTCGCCCGGTATAAGACAGGATATTCCCGAATTTGAGGCAGTGAAGGCACGCAAAGGCAGAGTTATTACAGAGCTTGGACTTTTTCTTGAAATGAGTCCTGCCAAAGTTTTTGCTGTAACAGGAAGTGACGGTAAATCTACAACAACCACCATTACGTCCATCCTTCTTGAGCGAGGTGTATGTAATAAAGGTAAAGCTTACCTCGGTGGAAATATCGGTGAACCTCTCCTTCACAGGATCGACGGCATGACTGAGAATGACAGAGTTGCCGCCGAAATTTCCTCATTCCAGCTGATGGATGCAGATTTTGATGCTGAATCTGCCGTTATAACGAATATTTCACCCAATCACCTTAACTGGCATACAGGCATGGATGAATACATAGAGGCAAAAAAGATCGCACTTCGTCATACAAAACGCGCCATACTGAACTACGGATGCGAGATCACCCGTGAGATCGGACTTTCACTGGAATGCCCCGTGGTCTGGTTCTCTCGTGATCCCATCGGTGATGTTCCGGAAAAGGACATGCGCATCTTCCCCGAGGATGGTGTTATCACACTGTTCCGCAGTGGAAATGCTCCGGAAAAGATACTGCCTCTTGAAGATATACTGCTGCCGGGTATGCACAATGCCGAGAATTACATGGCCGCCATCGGTGCTACTCTCGGTTATGTATCTTATGATGATATCAGAGATGTTGCCGCTACCTTCGGCGGTGTTCGTCACAGACTTGAGCTCGTGCGGACTATAGACAATGTATATTTCTACAATAGCTCCATCGATTCAAGTCCCACAAGAACTGCTGCCGCACTCTCTGCTCTTCCCGACCGCGATCTTTATCTCATATGCGGCGGATACGACAAGAATATCCCCTTCGGGCCTCTTGCCGATGCTGTTATCGGATGCGGCAATGTAAAAACTCTGGTACTCACCGGTGCTACTGCCGATAAGATAAAGGATGCAGTCTGCTCCCATCCCGATTTTGCGTCAAGCGGTATTGAGCTTCTGTATGATCCCGATTTCAAATCCGCCGTTCTTCTTGCTTCTTCATCCGCTATGAAAGCTGAAGGCAGCAATGCCAGGGCGGTACTTCTTTCCCCTGCCTGCGCCAGCTTTGATGCATTTGCCAATTTTGAGGAACGTGGACATCGTTTCTGCGAGATAATTAAATCTATATAACAATTAAAAATACCACCCATATGGGTGGTATTTTTGTTGTGTCAAATCGTATTACTCTGCAGGAGTCTCAGGATCTACGGGAGTCTCGGGATCTGTAGGAGTCTCGGGATCTACAGGAGTCTCGGGATCTACAGGAGTCTCGGGATCTACGGGAGTCTCGGGATCTGCAGGAGTCTCGGGATCTACGGGAGTCTCGGGATCTGCAGGATCAGAGGGATCTGCAGGAGTCTCGGGATCTACAGGAGTCTCGGGATCTACGGGAGTCTCGGGATCTACGGGGATCTCGGGATCAGAGGGGATCTCGGGATCTGCAGGATCAGAGGGATCTACCGCGCCGGGTCCGAGTGTTACATCCCACTTAGCAATATACTTAAGCATGAGTGATACATCGGTAAGGTTGATCTTTCCGTCGCCATTTACATCAGCAAGAGTCTCATCGATCTCAACAGTCCACTTAGCAATATGCTTAAGCATGAGAGAAGCATCGTTAAGATTTACCTTGCCGTCGCCGTTAGCGTCGCCGTAAGGAACAAATACAGGAATAACCTCACCCTTGATGATTATCGCATTACAAGCCAGACAGTAAGTATCACCAGTGTAACCCTCGGTCTCTCTTGTTGCCTCTACAGCATCACGAACCTCAGTCTCACCTACGTGAACATCAGTGCTAAGATCACCGTACTCGTTTCCGCATACATCACAAACAGCCTTAGCGATACAAGTAGCGCTTCCGCCGGTGTGACCAAGTGCAGGAATCTCAGTGCAGGTAGTGTAATCACAAGCTGTACAGCTCTGACCTGCATCACAACCTGCTTCCTCACAGGTAGGATCCTTTGCCTCAACATCCTCAAGAGTATGTCCGGTTGCGGGAATCTCCACAAACTCGGTGTAGTCACATACGGTACAGAACTCATATGTAGCCCAGCCGAT
>JAZUBE010000115.1:0-6607 GCA_045638325.1 Eubacteriales bacterium | reverse complement strand
CACTACAGTGATCGAAAGCGCTGTCTCCGATGTGTTTTAAGCTGTCGGGGAAGGCTATGGATATTAAATCGAGGTTTGCGTAGGCATTATCAGCGATATACTCAACACCGTCTGGAATTATTAGAGACAGATCCTTCTCAGTGTTAAAGCACTGAATAATGTGAGTTCCATCCATAGTGATAAGAGTTTTGTCAATTACCTTATAATATTGGTTGTTTTCATCTACGGAAATATCGGATATATTACCGGCAGCGAAGGCGCTGTCACCGATGAATGATACATTTTCGGGAATGGAGATGCTTCCTTCCAGATAAGCACAGTTGTAAAAAGCTTCGGCTCCGATATACTCCAAAGAATCGGGAAAGGTGATGCTCGGTATATCTGTGCCGGAAAATGCCATGTCGCCGATATAAGAAACACCGTTTCCGAGAGAAAGATTTTTGAGATTATAGCAGGAAACAAAAGCGCCCTCTCCGATGTAGGTTACACTGTCGGGGATGATTACGGATTCTGCTTTCGGAAGATAATAAAAGGCATAATCTCCGATATGTGTAACTCCCTCGGGAATTACTACCTCTGTGATAGCCTGACAGCCGGCAAAAGCATAATTTCCGATTGTGGTAACACTATCTGGAATATCTGCTGAGGTAAGTGCTGAACAGTAGTAGAATGCTCCTTCTCCGATAGAGGTAACTGTATCGGGAATATTCACCTCTTTGAGGGATGAACAATGGTTAAAGGTATCGTTTCCGATAGTTGTAATCCCTTCGGGGATGGTCACAGAAGTAAGTTTTGAGCAGTAGTAAAAAGCACCGTTACCGATATATGTAACCCCTTCGGGGATGGTCACGGAAGCAAGCTTTGAACAGGAGTAAAATGCACCGTCACCGATATATGTAACGCTGTCGGGGATGGTCACGGCAGTAAGAGCTGAGCATCCGTAGAATACACTGGGAGCAATAGCGGTAACACCGTCGGGAATGGCGATTGATTGGAGCGACTCACAGTGAGTAAAAGCTCTTTCGCCGATAAATGTAACACCGTCGGGGATAGCTATACTTTTGATACTACGGCAACTTGCGAAGGCGTAGTTACCTATATATGTTACACTGTCGGGAATGGTTATGCTTGTTGCTGTGCTGTAGAAAAAAGCATAGTCTCCGATAGCGGTAACACCGTCGGGGATAGTGATTTTTTTGCTGCTTCCGGTGTATTCCGTAAGGACACCGTCTACGATTTCAAAATCGGAGTCGGCAGCGACAGATACAAAGGGAATTGACAAAAGTATCATCACTACTACCATAAATGATGCTAAGATTCTTTTCGTGTACATAGTTATCTCCTTAAAGTATAATATATTTACCACGTTTTGCGGTAAATATATTATACTGCAAAAATGCGGTAATTGTCAATATAACAAAATGCGGTAGGATATAATAAATGTAAGTAGAATCTGTGTGCAGTGTGGTGATGATATGTATAAAAGAATAAGGGACCTCAGAGAGGACAATGATCTTACGCAAAAGAAGATTTCCGAGATACTTAACTGTTCCCAACAGGTCTATAGTAATTATGAGCTTGGTCAACGTGACATACCCACAGATGTTCTTATAAAGCTCTCGTTATATTACGATGTTTCAACTGATTATATACTCGGTCTGACAGACAATAAAGAACGAAAGTAAATCACGGTACAATAAAAACTGTACCGTGATTTGCTTTTTTACTACATCATCCCGAACTCTACCTTACCGGTGGCAACGCTTGCGGATACTACCTTTATTCTTATTCTGTCACCGAGACGGAATGTCTGTATCTTACCGTCACGGCGGATGGTCATTGTAAGTGCTTTGTCATTGAATGACAGTATCTCTCCCAGTGAGAGCGACGGGATAAGTCCTTCGCAAAGATTATCCGTTATGGCGAAGATCCCGAAGGATGTCACCGATGATACCGTGGCATCGTACTCCTCACCGATACGGTCAGACATATACAGTGCCATGTACATATCCTCAATAGCTCTCTCGGCCTCTACTGCACGAAGCTCTGTGTCGGTAGATACCTGTGCCGCCTCACCGCTTCCCTTGATGTCGGGAGCTTTTGCGATTGCCGCACTGATAGATCTGTGAACGAACAGATCGGGATACCGTCTGATGGGTGATGTGAAGTGGCAGTAAAGCTCCTCCGCAAGTCCGAAGTGAAGTGCGGGGGCAGGGGAATATTTTGCCTTCATCAAGGAACGAAGAAGTACTCCCGAGACCGGTTCACCAATACCTTTATCCTTTGCCTCCGAGAGGATCGCTGACAGCATAGCCGGAGTGATACCGTGCTTGACTTCCGCACCGTCGTGTGACATCCTGCAGATACCGTTTACATCAAGCCCCATATTGTGAGCGAACACTGCAAAGGCCTGCATCTTTTCTGCGGCAGGTTCTTCGTGAATACGATATACACCGCTTCTGCCCGACTCCTTCAGGAATGATGCGGCTGCCACATTTGCACGAAGCATGAACTGTTCAATGATACGCTCGGCAACGCCTCTTGTACGAGGAATGATCTCTGCAGGTATTCCTTCAGCGTCAAGGATTATCACAGCCTCATCTCCGTCGAGATCGAGTGCTCCACGGGAACGGCTGCGCTTTGCAAGGATTCCGTACAGCTCTGACATGATCTCAAGAGAGGGAAGCACGGCTGAGTATTTTTCTGCAAATGTCGAATTTTTACCATTCTCAAGAATGTCATTGACCTCGCTGTATACTCCGCGTACAGAAGAACGGATGATGGATTTTGCAAAGCTGTAAGCAATGATCTCACCTGTACGGTCGATATCTATGATCGCAGAGAGGGCATATTTATCCTCACCTGCATTGAGAGAACAAGCACCGTTTGAAAGAGCTTCCGGGAGCATGGGAACGACTTTGTCGACGAAGTATACCGACGTTCCCCGTGATAGAGCTTCCTTGTCGATGACACCACCGGAACGTACATAGTGTGACACATCGGCGATGTGTACGCCGAGAGTATATCCGTCATCACGCCTGTTTATGGATATTGCATCATCAAGATCCTTAGCTCCGGCTCCGTCAATAGTGAAAATTATTTGATCCCTGAGATCAAGCCTTCCTTCGGCGGTGAGTTCGGATTTGGATACTTTTTCTGCCTCAGCTACCACCTCGTCGGAAAAATGTCTCGGTATCCCCGACATATCGAGTATCGCCTCGTAGTTTGCGCCTTTGGATTCTCCGTCACCGTAATTTGCGATGACATCACCTGCTACTGACGGTTCAATATCACTGAATCCGTGACGGCGATGTTTCCGGCGTACATATGGCTGATTTTTGTATTCATCGGGGTATTTTGTGATCTTTAGTTTAACTTTGTCTCCCTCGCGGATATCACATTCCGTGTAGAGTATCTCGGCTGCCTGACCGAGTCTTTTGTCATCCGGGATAACGCATGGCATATCGTCCACTATGCAAAACTTGCCAACGATGAATTCACATTTGCGCTCTGATATTTCAACGACTTCGCATTCGTTACCCTTGCCGTAACCGAAATCCCCCGGACGAAGACGACGAACTTTTATGATATCACCGTTCATTGCACCCATAGTCAGAGAAGGTGGTACGAAAAAATCATCCTCGCGATTATCCGTGTCTATAGGTCTTGCAAATCCGAATGCCGAACCCGAGCCGGAATATACACACTCTATGAGCTTTCCTTTTTTATCAGCATATTTTGCGGCACTTTTTCTTTTAGCGATAACATCTGCGGCACCGCCTCTGCCTTTTCGTCTCATCTTTGCGGCGGAGGGAGCGGAGCCTTTTTTATTTTTAATTCTTTTTTTATTAGCCATACTATGATTTTTTCCTTTTTGATCATACTTATGCATGCATAAAAATAACCGCCTTTGCACGAAACAAAGACGGTTTTTCTTTAATTTACGCAGCAGCTTCGGAAGAAGCAGCAGGCGCGGAAGTCTCAGCAGCAGGTGCAGAAGTTTCAACACTGCCGGTACCCTCAGCCTTATCAGTGCCCTCAGCCTTATCAGTGCCTTCAGCCTTGTCAGAACCCTCAGCCTTGTCAGCAGCAACGGTTGTGGTCTGAGCAGCCTCACTGTTGTAACCTGTGGGATTCTTACCACTTAAATCAGTGGAATCCTGCATAAGATATACAACAAGAACGATCACAACAAAGATGATTGCGATAACGGTGGTGATAGTGGAAAGCTTCTTGTCAATGGACTTACCCTTTGTCTTTCCAAAGAAGGTTTCAGCACCGCCGGCAATCGTTCCGGACAAGCTGTGGCTCTTACCGTGCTGCATAAGCACTGCAACGATAAGGAACAAGGATGCTACTATAAGCACGATACCAAGAACTATATCTACTGTTTCCATTGAAAAATCCTCCAACTCTCACATATATTTTTAAGAAAAGCAGCAAAAATAATCATGCTTAGATATTCTACCATATCCTTTGGAAAAAATCAATACTATTTTTTGGTTTTTTTCGATTTTAACATAAAAGATTGAAATTTACTCTCTTTTTTTATAAATTTGGGTATATTTACTCTGTAGTATGATTATTTTTCTCCTGTTTGGAATAAAAATATTTCAGTAATAAATCCACACATCTTCAAAAAACCGTCACATTAGGGTATTATAATCATATCGTAAAACAGAGTCGGTGTGATTTCGTGAAAGGAGTTACTTATGAATAACGGATTTGAAAAAGACGGACAGAACGGTTTTGACACAATGAATAACGGAGGGGCGGACCGTAACGGCACTTCTGATTATTCCGCAAATAACATGACTTACGGTATGGATGACATGAGCGATAATATCGGAAATACCGAAGATCTCTCAAAGGTTGATCCTGCTGCTCCCCGTAACGGAGCTACAGGTGAATACCACTACAGAGGAAATCAGATGGGCGGATACGGTACCGAGAGATTTTCCGGTCGTCCTGAAGGTATGAGAGATTACGGATACTCCGAGCGTGACGGATATAATGCCCGACGCGAACATTATAATGATGACGGAATGAGAACTCCCGGGTATGGCAGAGGATATGAGAATGATATGTATGCTCAGCGTCAGACCGGGTATGAACCTCCTAAGCCTTCAAAGAAAAGGGAAGGTGCCAGAAAGGGTATAACAGTTCTTATCGTTGCTCTTGTATGTATGGGGACAGTGCTTTTGTCTGCGGCAGCAGGTTTCGGTGGTGCGCTGGTGTATAACAGATATGCAGGCGGTAAGGGCGGTGCCGGTAAAGGCGGTTCTACTGTGATTGACAGAGTGGTCGAGTCCGATACTACAACATCAACCGGAGAAAAAGGTGTATATACAGAAGTTGCCGCAGCGGTGAAGGATTCCGTTGTGGAGATCACGACAGAATTCAAGGTGACCGGATTCTTCCAGTATATAAGTGAAGGAGCAGGTTCAGGGGTTATAATCTCCGAGGACGGATACATCATTACAAATAATCATGTTATCTCCGATACAAGTAAGGGCACTGTTGCCGATTCAATAACCGTAAGACTTACAGACGGTACCGAGTACAAGGCTGAGCTTGTGGGCAGAGATGCGGATTCCGATATTGCCGTTATAAAAGTAGAAGCTGAAGAGAAGCTTGATCATGCAGTATTCGGCGACTCCGATAAGCTTGTTGTAGGTGAAGAGGTAGTCGCAGTCGGAAATCCTCTTGGTGAGCTTGGTGGTACCGTTACAAACGGAATCATCAGTGCACTTGACCGTGAAATCTCTGTTGACGGAACAAAGATGAATCTTCTCCAGACCAATGCGGCAATAAATCCCGGAAACTCAGGTGGCGGACTTTTCAATATGAAGGGTGAGCTTGTTGGCGTTGTCAATGCGAAATCCTCAGGCTCCGGTATCGAGGGACTTGGCTTTGCGATTCCTGCGAATGATGCCCGTGAAGTAGCAACACAACTTATCGAGCACGGATATGTTACAGGTAAGGTGTTCCTCGGAATTACTTTTGTTGATGTGGATGATCCGTACACCGCATACAGATACTTCAAAAGCCAGGCTACCGGTGTATATGTAATGGAGCTTGCTGAAGGTTATAATGATGATGTTCTCAAGGTCGGCGACAGGATCATTGCCATGGATGAAAATGAGATAACCGCATTCTCACAGATAAAGGATCTTCTTAAGGATCACAAGGTAGGTGACACTATCGAGTTTACTCTTTACAGAGAGGGAAAACTCAAGACTGTGGAAGTCAAGTGTCATGAGTATGTGCCTGATGAGTCGGAGTCTGTGGATTTCGGCGAGGATAAATGACAGATATTCGGGGCTGCGCGGAGCATTCCGTCGCAGCCTCTTGAATTTTTACGAAAAATATAGTAATATTATATGTACTGAAATTAAAAGGAAGGAGTGATTCGATGTATAAGATTCTTGTGGCAGATGACGAGGAGCTTATCCGTAAACTTGTTTCAAAATATGCGGTATTTGAGGGGCACAGTGTGACTGAGGCTGCAGACGGAATGGAAGCTGTTGCTCTGTGCAGAGACGGAGAGTTTGATATAGTTATTCTTGACATCATGATGCCGGAGCTTGACGGATTTTCGGCTTGC
>JAZUBE010000114.1:0-7017 GCA_045638325.1 Eubacteriales bacterium | reverse complement strand
CCGGATTTCAGAGATGAGAAAGAAGCACTCTCTTATCTTTGCCGTGCAATTGAACTTGCAGGTTATACAACAGATCAGATAAAGATCGCACTTGACGTTGCCGCTACAGAGTGGGTAAATGGTGGAATCTATAAACTTCCGAAGGCAGGAACACAGCTTACTGCTTCGGAGATCACGGACAGATTCCGTGCACTTTCTGCTGAATTTCCCATTGTGTCAATTGAGGATCCGCTGGGAGAGGACGATATTGCAGGATGGAGTTCTATTACGAAATCTCTCGGAGACAGGATGATGCTTGTGGGTGATGATCTCTTTGTAACAAACACAGAAAGGCTGAAAACAGGCATCAAAGAAAATGCCGCAAATGCAGTTCTCGTAAAGCCCAATCAGATAGGAACCCTCAGCGAAACCATGGCACTTTGCCGTATGGCAAGAGAATCGGGATACAACTATATCATCTCCCACCGAAGCGGAGAAACATCGGACACTACTATTGCTGATATCTCTGTAGCCCTCGGCGGAGGTTTTATCAAAACCGGCGCTCCCTGCCGCAGTGAAAGATGTGAAAAGTACAACAGACTTCTTGAGATCGAAGGAGAGCTTGGAAGTGCCGCTATTTTCGCCTCATCATCACACAATGAAGTTATCCGAGACAAAAAATTACTGTCGTTATTCAAATAAACAGCAAAACCTCTTATGGCGTGCCATAAGAGGTTTTCGGATTATTCTTTTATTGCTTCAAGATATTTTATTGGAACACCCTTTTCGGAAAAATTACGCTCATACTCTGTCATTACATTTCCCTCTGCCCTCTCGGAATTGTGAAGATCTCTCGTAACAAATCCGAGCTTCAGAGGTGATGCTTCCACAGTTTCAAGAGAATAATCGAAAAGCTCATCGTTATCGGTCTTGAAGATAAACATTCCACCCGGACGGAGAAGCCTGTGGTAAGCCTCAAGAAAACCGCTGTGGGTAAGGCGTCTTGACGCATATCCGTTTTTCGTCCACGGATC
This sequence comes from Eubacteriales bacterium, assembly GCA_045638325.1. GTDB lineage: Bacteria > Bacillota > Clostridia > Oscillospirales > CAG-272 > UMGS1312. Next base: position 6,004 of record JAZUBE010000114.1, on the reverse strand, counting down.
GCTGAAATTCGCATAGATGCGGTCAAATGCCCCATCGGCAAAAACTTCTTTAAGCACAGTGGCATCGGCGGCAATAAAACGGACATTTCCCGCCTCTTCTGCGGTGAAAACAGGAGCTTCGTCTTTGTATACGGTACCATCGGCAGTCATAAATCCACCGTTCGGTGCAAGTGTGCCGAGTCCACGTTTCTCCGCATATTTCTCGGCAGCAATAACTATAACATCGGTTACTTTTTCCATTGCATAGTAAGAGTAGTCAGGCTCTTTTTCTGAAAGGCCGCAGATAAAATCTCCCTTTCCGCAACCAATCTCAAGTCTCAGAGGCCTGTCAGATCCGAAAGGTTTTGCGGGCTCTTTGTCTATTTCCGTAAGATCGGTATATATAATAGAGGAAAGTCTGCGAAGTCTATCCTCTCCATGCTTCTTTTTTCTCATTCTCATACTTGAAAAACACTCCTGTTTCTGCTAAAATATAGGTAGACAACTTTGTTATGCAGCGAAAATTTCGCCGTTATTTATCAACGGTTCTATTTTAACACAAAATCCGACTAAAGTCTATATTTTATGGGAGGTTATTGTGGATATTTATGAATTTAGTGAAAAACTGCGCCTCGCACTTAGAGAAAGAGGTGTCCCGGCAGAGTATTGCGAAAAATATGTCGAACGTCTGAAAAAATATATCACTCCCGAAGATGCCGCAAATGCCACTGATGACGAAATCGCGGAATCTGCCGATATTTGCGTGAATCTGTTGAAAAAAGAAAATTCACAGAAGAAAATCACAGAGAATGATATTGTGACCGCCGAAACTCCGGTGGTAGTAAACGATCAGACTACAGCATCATACAACATTTCGGATATAAAGAATGCAGGTGCCGCAACTGTGGAATTCAAAAAAGTTTCTGCCGCGCCTGAATATTCATATGAGCCGGAACAGTATTCGGTACCGAATCCGATGCCCTACACCACAGTGTATGAAGAACATTCCGCATCACCGCGCGGAAAGCTGATGCTCGTACTTATATCTGTACTTACATCTCCTTTGTGGTGTATTTCCGGAATTCTGTTTTTCGCACCATTTGCAGTTCTCCTTGCAATTGAAGCCATAGTTACCGCAGTCTTTATTGCTCTTCTTGCAGGTGGTTCTGCCGCAGGTGCAGCCGCTTCACTCACAGGAATTATTTACGGAATTATCGTTTCCTTTACAACACCGTCCATCGGTATCTACGAGATCGGTTTTGGTATTATCATGATCGGTATTACGATGATATTCGGGATACTATCATACAACGGTGCTGTACGTCTCATGCCGTGGATATTCAGGAAAACAGGTGTGCTTTTCAGATTTACATGGTCTAAAGTAAAGCCCCTTGTCCTTGCGTATAAAAGGAGGTGTGAATCCCTGTGAAACCAAGATCTATTATTGCACTTATAGTTTCTGCTGTACTCATTCTCGGTGGTATAATAACCTGCGTTGTTGCATCCTCAATGGCAAAGAATGACGGAGTAATGCTTTTCCCCGAAGAGAATTCCAATGGTGATCTCGTTTACAAAATGGATCTGAAAAACACCACCAAGATCACAGTGAATTCAGCAGATGCTGATATATTTATTGAAGGTGGTGCGGAAAAATCTGTTATTGAAGTTGTAAACTTTAATGCCAACTACTATAAGCTTTCACAGTCCAACGGGTCACTTACCTTCGGTCAGGTCGATGATTTCCTTTCAATGTTTAAATTTTGGGACAACGGATTCTCTTTCAAGGGAATGAGATATCTTCTCCGTTTCGGTGATGATACTGCAGGTCTCAAGAAGATAATAATAAGGCTCGCGGACACCGATGATATCAAGCTTGTAAATATCTCCTCCGACAGCGGCGATATTTCTCTGTCAGACTGCGCTTTCACGGCAGACTATACCCTTCGTGCCGATAACGGAAAGATACGCCTTGAAAACATTGAAAACAGTCTTTCCTTTAACGTATCCGGTAAAAAGACTTCACTTGATATCAAAGAGTGTAAAACCGGTAGTATGAAAATAAATATCGACACTATTTCATCGGATATCTCAGCTCTCACAGCCGATTCCTTCTCTCTCGGTATGACCGACGGTGCCTTTGTTATTGGCGATTACACAATCGGCGAACTTGAAGTAAAAACCGAAAACGGAAGTGTTGCTCTTTCATCATACAATTGCCGTGAAGGTTCTGTCACAAGCAAATCGGGAAAAGTTGAGATCTCCTTTGATGATACTTCAGCCCTTGCTGCAACTGTAACAACAAAAACAGGTAAAGTAAGCGTTAACGGTGAATTCACCGACAGCTTCTCCATAAATTCCGCCGATCCCGATCACCGTATATCCATAGTGACAGACGACGGAGATGTTTATATCACTCACCCTTAAAAAGGAACAAAAAATGAAATACACTTATAAAACAAAAGGCGTTTGTGCCTCAAGGATCTCCTTCGATATGGAAGGCGGAATAATTTCAAATGTAGAGTTTATCGGTGGATGTAACGGCAATCTCAGAGCCATCAGCAAGCTTATTGAAGGAATGAGCGCTGACAAGGTATATGAGCTTCTCCATGGAAACATCTGCGGTTTTAAGAAGACTTCCTGTGCCGATCAGCTTGCAACTGCTATAAAACTCGCGCTTGACGGTAAACTTTAAGAAATTCTTTATCTCAGGAGTAATATTTTGAAAAAAATACTGATAATTGACGGAAACAGCATACTCAACAGAGCATTCTACGGAGTTGCGCCTCTTACTGCCTCCGACGGTACCCCCACGGGTGCCGTTTTCGGATTTATAAAGATACTTAAACGGCATCACGATGCCCTGTCACCCGATTTTGCAGTATGCGCATTCGATCTTCCCGACCCTACTTTCCGTCATAAGATGTACACGGAATACAAGGCAAACCGTTCCGGTATGCCCGAGGATCTTGCGCTCCAGCTTCCCGTTGCCAAGGATGTGGCTACGGCTATGGGTTATTCTGTTGTGACCTGTTCCGGTTATGAAGCTGACGATATTATCGGAACTCTCGCCGCTGAAGCTGAGTGCCGTGATATTGAGGCATACATCCTCACGGGAGATAGGGACTCTCTCCAGCTTATCGGAGGTAACACACGTGTAATCCTCGCAAAAACAAAAGGTGACGTTATCTTTGACAGAGCTGTATTCCGTGAAGAATATGGAATTGATCCCGAGCAGTTCGTTGATGTAAAGGCTCTTATGGGAGATTCCTCCGATAACATCGCCGGTGTAAAAGGAATCGGTGAAAAAACTGCTCTGAAGTTCATCTCAGCCGCAGGCTCACTTGATAATCTGTACGATGATCCCGCTGCATACGGAGCAAAAGGCGCAACTCTTGAAAAGCTCACAACAGGCAAGGAAATGGCATATATCTCCCGTGATCTTGCAAGGATCGACACAAATGTGCCCGGACTCGACCGTGATGCCGTATTCACCGAGCATGAAATAGACAAAGCCACACTTTCTTCTCTGTTCTCAAAGCTGGAGTTTGATAAACTTCGTGACAGCTTCGGTCTTGACGGCACAGATGATACCGTAGTATGCGAAAAATGCAATATTTCTGATGTACCCTGCAAAGAGGTTACAGCGGCTGAACTTAGTTCACTTGTGTCTGAAAAAACAGTGTCTGTATCACTCACAAGTGAAGACGGCATTATCAACCTTTCGGTATACCACAATAATAATATATATATAACATCTGTCGCAGCAAATGAGAAAGAGTTGCTGAAAGATTTCTTCAGTAATCACTCCGTTGTATGCTTTGATTTTAAGAATATCTGCAAGATACTTCTGCCCATGGATATTAATCCCGTGTGCGATTTTGACGTAATGCTTGCAGCATATCTTCTCTCCCCCGGTGAAGGAAGTTATCCTCTTGACAGAATCATTCAGAAATACATTCCCGGTGCCGAACTTTCGGATGCTTACGCCATATCGGTTCTGAAGGATACTCTTCTTTCCATGCTGAAAGAATATAGCATGGAGACACTCCTTTACGAGATCGAACAACCCCTTTCTGCCGTTCTCGCAAAGATGGAACTTGCCGGCTTTACTGTTGACAGTGAGGGACTTCACAAATATATCACTTCCCTTTCGGAAACTGCTGATAATCTTACCGAGCAGATCTATATGAAGGCAGGTCGTCGTATCAATCTCAACTCCCCGAAACAGCTCGGTGAGCTTCTTTTCGAGGATCTCGGTCTTCCTGCGGGAAGAAAAACAAAGACAGGTTATTCCACTGATGCGGAAACTCTTGAAAGGCTTCGTCCATACAGTGACATCGTTGCGGATATTCTTGACTACCGTCAGCTCTCAAAGCTGTGTGGTACGTATGGAGAATCACTTATAAAGCTAGCCTCCGATGACGGACGGATACACACCGTTCTTCATCAGACCGGTACGGCTACCGGAAGACTTTCTTCAAGTGACCCCAATATGCAGAATATCCCCGTAAGAGAACAGCTCGGTCGCGAGCTTCGCCGTTATTTTACAGCATCCGCACCGGACCGTGTACTCATCGACGGTGACTATTCACAGATCGAGCTGAGACTCCTTGCAGAGCTTTCGGGGGACGAGAGGATGAGTCAGGCATTCATAGACGGTGAGGATATTCACCGCCGTACCGCCTCTCAGGTATTCAGTGTTCCCTTTGAGATGGTCACACCTGAGATACGTTCCCGTGCCAAAGCAGTAAATTTCGGTATCGTATACGGCATCGGTGCATTCTCACTTTCAAAAGACCTGCACATTTCCCGAAAGATGGCAGATGAGTATATAAAAAATTATCTCTCCACCTACAGTGGTGTTGACAGATTCCTCCGTGGGTCTGTAGAATTTGCTCACAAAAACGGTTATACCGTAACAATGTTCGGCAGGAGAAGATATATTCCCGAGATATCAAGCAGAAACAAGAATCTTCAGGCATTCGGAGAGCGTGTTGCTATGAACAGTCCCGTTCAGGGAAGCGCCGCCGATATTATCAAGCTTGCTATGATAAACGTATCTGACGCACTTGAACGCGAGGGACTTGATGCACGACTGATACTCCAGGTACACGATGAGCTAATACTCGACAGTGCTAAAGATTGCGCTGAGCGTGCGGCAGAAATACTGAAGCACGAAATGGAAAATGCAGCAAAGACGACCGTACCTCTTTCAGTCGATGTTTCAACAGGTTACAGCTGGTACGATGCAAAATAGGAGACTAAAATGATCTTAAAATCAAAGGCTTATGCCAAGATAAATCTGTATCTTGATATAACCGGAATCCGTGATAACGGATATCACGATATAAAAAGCATCATGCAGACAGTAAGTCTTCATGACACAGTGACCGTAGAATCGCTTGACACCGATGAAGGCATAAAGAAAATTGAACTCACCTGTTCCGAACCTGCAGTTCCCACCGGCGAGAAAAACATCGCATATAAAGCGGCTGTGGCATTCTTCCGTGAAGCGGATATAGATTCCTTCTTCTGCAGGATTCACATTGACAAGCATATCCCCATGGAAGCAGGTCTTGCGGGAGGCAGTACAGATGCAGCTGCTGTGCTGCGGCTTCTGAATAAACTGTACGGCTCACCCTTTGATACAACAGCACTATGCAGGATCGGTACCGCTCTCGGTGCAGATGTTCCATTTTGCATCACGGGGGGAACTTATCTCTGCGAGGGGATCGGTGAAGTGCTGACGAAAGTTCCGGCTCTCATGGACTGTTATATCGTTGTGGCAAGAGGCGGAGAGGGTATCTCCACACCTGTGGCATACGGTCTTGTTGATAAAAAATGGAATCGTAATTTCTCACGTTCCGGTGGAGATATCGATAATCTTATGATGTTCCTTTCTCATAAGGATATAGCCGGTATCGCCAATTCCATGTACAACATCTTCGAGGATGTAATCCTTCCCTCTCACAGCGTGGCACCAAAACTTAAGGAAATAATGCTTGACTGTGGTGCTGTAGATGCT
>JAZUBE010000113.1:0-8233 GCA_045638325.1 Eubacteriales bacterium | reverse complement strand
AGATACGCTCACAGAACAGACCGTCACGCTCAGCCTTAAGGGTACGGTAGTTTATAGTCTCAGGCTTTTTTACCTCTCCGTGTGACCAGCTGCGGATCATTTCGGGAGAAGCGAGCCCTATTTTTATTGAATCAAATGTGTTCTTATTATCCATCGGCAATTACCTTTTTCTCAATTTATTTTTTGAAGCTATTATGCCGTAGTTACACTTAAAATTCTTCTTCGTCGTCAGAATCGTCGAAGGCGAGCTCGCCTACGTCGTATACTGCGTCCTCATCATCGTTATCTGAATCGAATTCACTGTCGGTGAATGAATCGTAAAGTTCCTTTGTCTCAACAGAAGAACCGATATCATCTGCGGTAACTCTGTCAGAATCATTCTTCGGAAGCTCGGGCATGGGATCCTCTCCGATACTTGCAAGCTCGATCTCGTTTCCTTCCTTATGAAGCATTCGGATATCGAGAGCAAGAGCCTCAAGCTCCTTAACAAAGACCTTAAACGCCTCGCGAACACCGGGAGTAGGAATATTCTGTCCCTTAACGATCGCCTCATAAGTCTTCACACGTCCGTTTACATCGTCAGACTTAACGGTAAGGATCTCCTGAAGTGTATAAGCTGCACCGTACGCCTCAAGTGCCCATACCTCCATCTCACCGAAACGCTGTCCGCCGAACTGCGCTTTACCACCGAGAGGCTGCTGAGTTACGAGAGAGTAAGGACCTGTTGAACGTGCGTGGATCTTATCATCAACGAGGTGGTGGAGCTTGAGGTAATACATGATACCGACGGTAACGGGGTTATCGAAGGGATCACCTGTACGTCCGTCGTAGAGGATGGTCTTACCATCAACTACCTTGAGCTTGCCGTCAAGACGGAGAGACTCGGTATACTCTCTGTTATCGATCTCAGCAGGACTGAGCTGACGGAGAATATCCTTACCATCTTCATCAACACCTGTAACCTCATATACATTCTTACCGGAAACATTCTCGTTTGCAAGTACGGGACGAGCCATACCAGCCATTTTCATGCACTCGGTAATATCCTTCTCGTTTGCTCCGTCGAATACAGGAGTCATGATCTTCCATCCAAGCTTTCTTGCCGCAATACCGAGGTGCACTTCAAGCACCTGACCGATATTCATTCGGGAAGGAACGCCCAGAGGGTTAAGAACGATATCAAGAGGAGTACCATCGGGAAGGAAAGGCATATCCTCGGGAGGAAGGATTCTGGAAACGACACCCTTGTTACCGTGACGTCCCGCCATCTTATCTCCCACGGAGATCTTACGCTTCTGAGCGATATATACTCTTACTACTTTATTTACACCGGGAGACAGGTCATCACCGTTATCTCGTGAGAACACCTTAACATCAACGATGATACCGTTTGCACCGTGAGGAAGTCTCATGGAAGTATCACGAACCTCACGAGCCTTCTCACCGAAGATCGCACGGAGAAGTCTCTCTTCAGCGGTAAGCTCGGTCTCTCCCTTGGGAGTAACCTTACCTACGAGGATATCACCTGCTCTTACCTCGGTACCGATCTTAACAATACCGTCAGCATCAAGATCCTTCAGTGCATCGTCACCGACGTTGGGGATCTCACGGGTGATCTCTTCAGGTCCGAGCTTTGTATCTCTTGCCTCATGTGAATACTCTTCTATATGGATAGACGTATAAAGGTCGGCACGTACAAGACGCTCGTTAAGGAGTCCCGCGTCCTCGTAGTTATAACCTTCCCAGGTCATAAATCCGATAAGTGCATTCTTACCGAGAGCGATCTCACCGTTTGCGGTAGCAGGACCGTCTGCGATGATCTGTCCCTCCTCAATGCGGTCGCCCGTATTGATAATGGGACGCTGATTCACACAAGTGCTCTGGTTTGATCTCTTGAACTTGATGAGATGATAAACATCCTTCTCACCGTTATCGGTACGGATTACGATCTGGTCTGCGGAAACAGACTCTGCATATCCTGCACGGCGTGCAACTTCAACAACACCGGAGTCAACAGCAGCCTTGTACTCCATACCTGTACCGACGATAGGAGAATCGGTAATGAGAAGCGGCACTGCCTGCTTCTGCATGTTTGATCCCATGAGCGCACGTGAGTTATCATCGTTCTCAAGGAAGGGGATCATTGCAGTAGCAACGGATACCACCATCTTGGGGGATACATCCATGAAGTCTACCTTGTCCGCATCGATCTCAATGATCTCGGTACGGTCACGGGCAGTTACCTTTTTATTGATAAAGCGGTTATTTTCATCAAGAGGCTCATTTGCCTGAGCAACGATGTACGCATCCTCGACATCGGCAGTCATATAAACTACCTCATCGGTAACAACACCGGTCTCCTTGTCAACTCTGCGGTAAGGAGCCTCGATGAATCCGTACTTGGAGATACGAGCGTATGTGGAGAGATATGAGATAAGACCGATGTTAGGTCCTTCAGGTGTCTCGATAGGACACATACGACCGTAGTGTGTATAGTGAACGTCACGCACATCGAAGGAAGCTCTGTCACGGGACAGACCGCCGGGACCGAGTGCGGAAAGACGACGCTTGTGAGTAAGCTCTGCGAGGGGGTTATTCTGATCCATGAACTGAGACAGAGGAGATGAACCGAAGAACTCACGGATCGCAGTAACGACAGGTCTGATATTGATAAGCGTCTGAGGAGTAAGGCTCTCGCTATCCTGAATTGTCATACGCTCCTTAACGATCTTGTCCATTCTGGAAAGACCGATACGAAGCTGATTCTGGAGAAGCTCACCTACACAGCGCAAACGTCTGTTGCCAAGGTGGTCGATATCATCGGTAGTACCGATATCATGAGAGAGACACAGGAGATAGTTGATGGACGCCATGATGTCATCTCTTGTGATGTGCTTGGGACAAAGCTCAGCTTTTCTGCGAAGAATGAGCTCGCCGAATGCCTTCTCATCACCTGCAGACTCTTCAAGGATCTCCTGAAGAACATCAAGACGAACCTTCTCACAGATATCGTACTCCTCAAGGGTACGTCCGAGAACGCTCTCGGGCCATACGGTATTATTGGAGAACACCTTGACCTCGCTGCCGTCCTCCATGCGGAGATAAGCTTCGTTTACACAAGCCTTCTCAATCATGTCGGCATCAGCTACGGAAAGAACTGCACCCTCCTCGAAAAGGATCTCACCTGTGAGGGGAGATACAACGGGACGGGACAGAACGTGTCCTGCAATTCTGTTACCGATAGCAAGCTTCTTGTCGTACTTATATCTGCCCACGGGAGCAAGGTCATAACGCTTTGCATCGAAGAACAGATTGTTTATAAGGATCTCAGCACTCTCTACGATCGCAGGCTCACCGGGACGGAGCTTTTTATAGATCTCCTTAAGAGCCTCATCGCGGATGGTGGACTTGTTCTCAACTGCAAGAGACTCGCACTCATCCTTGTCAAGAGTAGCAGTGAGCTTTATCTCATCGCCGAACATTTCAGCTATCTGTGCGGGAGTCTCAACACCGAGAGCTCTTATCAGCACAGTAATGGGGAGCTTACGGTTCTTGTCGATACGAACATAGAACACATCGCTTGAATCAGTCTCGTACTCAAGCCATGCACCTCTGTAAGGAATAACAGTTGCCGTATAGATCTTCTTACCGGTCTTGTCTACGTCACATCCGTAGTAGATTCCGGGAGAACGGACGATCTGTGATACAACTACACGCTCTGCGCCGTTGATCACGAATGTACCGTTATCTGTCATAAGGGGGAAGTCACCCATAAAGATCTCAGACTGCTTGACCTCACCTGTCAGCTTGTTGGTCAGGCGAACATTGACCTTGAGGGGCGCCGCGTAATTGGCATCACGCTCTTTGCATTCCTCTATGGGATACTTCGTGTTCTCATCGATGGAAAAAGACACGAAATCGATATAGAGGTTGCCGGAATAATCAACTATAGGAGATACATCCTCCAGCACCTCCATCAGTCCCTTTTCCATGAACCATTTGTATGATTCCTTCTGCACTTCGAGAAGGTCGGGCATCTCGATGGGCTCATCGATCTTCGAGAAACTCATTCTCGTGTTTTTGCCCAGCTTATGGGGTTTTACCATCAAAAATCAACTCCATTCTTTAAGCTCCCACTTGCATATATTTTAAAGAAAAATATTTCAAATGGTCTCAGAATTATCCAAATAGGACAATCTAAGGCAGTTTATAATTTTATCATATATAAAGTCGAATGTCAACGATTATCCCGAATTTATTATAAAAAGCCTTTAAGTTTACAAACAAAAACAAAAGAATTTACACAAAGTTTAATTGTAAACAATGTGTAAATTCTAATATTTTTTCTTTATTTTTTCATATGCCGCTTCAATCAAAGCGTTGTGTTCATTTTCAATATATCCATTTTGCACTGATAAAAGAAGCCATTCGAGTACATCGCCTATATCACTTCCGCCAAATCCGAGGCGACACATATCACTTCCGGTAACAGAGAGCATCGACACCTTGTACGGGATCTCTTTTTCGGAAATATCAGCGATTATTCCGGCGAGAATATCACTTTCGGCACTTCCCATCACAACACGGATATATTCCACCGCAGTATCAATATCATCGCCAAACTCACGCATCAGGCGACATACATCTGTAACAGTATCGGGAATCTCTGTGATCTTCAGAAGCGATCGCACGAGAGACACCGTTTTTGCAGGGAATCTCATATTCAGGAAGAAATCAGTTTCCTTAGTTTCGTTGTCAGCCATAAGCGCAAGGCGAACGCAAGGATTTTTTACCGAATCTGCATGTTTCAAAAACTCCTCACAGTCATTGTTGGAAAGGCACCTGAAAACATCTGTAAAAGTCTCTGTCGCACAGCCGAGATATTCGCCTGAAAGTGTTCTCCAAAGTTCTGACGTCACCCGTTCACGTGATACATATCCGAGAGTCCCCAGAAGTTTCACGGCGGCACTCACAGTATATGGATCCACGGAAAAGCCAAGCTCGGAAGTAAATCTTACAGCTCTGAGAATACGCAGTGCATCCTCGGTAAACCGCAATTCGGGATCACCTACAGTACGTATAATCTTTTTACTGATATCCCCAATACCGCCGAAAGGATCTACTATGACACAACCGTCACCTGCAGGCTTTGCGGCAATGGCATTCATCGTAAAGTCACGTCGTGCAAGATCATCCTCTATATTCTTTGAAAATGAAACACTGTCCGGGCGTCTGTGATCCTTGTAATCGCCGTCAAAGCGAAAGGTCGTGATCTCGCACACGTTATCGCCTGCTTTCACCATTACTGTCCCGTGACGTATTCCGGCCGTACCGATCACATGTATATCCCCTTCCGCAAAGATCCTCATGGTCTCATGAGGATCTGCTGCGGTAGTCACGTCCCAGTCATGAGGGACTCTGCCGAGAAGGCTGTCACGGATACATCCCCCGACAGCAAAGGCATCGTATCCCTCATCTTCGAGACGTGATATTATTTTTCGTACATATTCGGGAAATGATATGACCACTTCCCTGTTCTCTTTCTCCATTATGAGAGAAGAGCCTTCATTGCATCTGTGAACTCAGAGGCATTCTTATCTGCAATCTCTGCAGTCTCACCCGAAGTCATGATATATACCTTAACTTTAGGCTCAGTACCGGAGGGACGAACAACAACTACCTCGCGGTCTGCAGTAACATAGTACAATACGTTTGATGAAGGAAGGCCTGTACCGGTGATCTCACCGGTAACGATATTTTTGATAGAGCTATCCTTATAGTCACGGATCTCGGTGATCTTTCTACCTGCGATCTCTGCAGGAGGATCGTTTCTGAGTCCTGCCATAAGAGACTTCATCTTCTCATCTGCGCCGAGGCCCTTCATCTCGATACTGAACACATTTTCACGGAAGAATCCGTATTTCTCGAAAAGCCCCTCGAGAGCATCGCCGAGTGTCATTCCTCTCAGCTTATAATAAGCCGCCATCTCACAGATAAGCAGAGATGCAACAACAGCATCCTTATCTCGTGCATATGTGCCCTTGAGATAACCGTAACTCTCCTCAAATCCGAGAAGGAATGTTCCAACACCCTCAGCCTCATGCTTCTTTATTACCTCACCGATAAACTTGAAGCCTGTGAGAACGTTGTGCATTGTAACACCGTTCGCCTCGCAGATACGTGCTGCAAGCTCAGAAGAAACGATGGATTTTACTGCATACGCATCAGCGGGAACGCCGCCTGTCTCCTTGAGTGCGGTAATAACATAATCCAGAATGAGAGCACCCATCTGGTTACCTGTAATGCGGAAGAACTTACCATCCTTGCCACGCACCGCCGCACCTACACGGTCAGCATCGGGATCGGTAGCGATAATAAGATCGCTTCCCTCTCTCTCAGCGATAGTCTCACCGATAGTATATGCCTCGGCAAACTCCGGGTTAGGATATTTTACGGTAGGGAAATCTCCGTTGGGGGCCATCTGCTCCTCTACAGTAAAGAGCTTCTTTATTCCTGCTCTCTTCAGCACCTCGGGTACCATTGTGGCACCTGCACCGTGAAGAGGAGTATACACTACTACAAGATCATCCGCAGCAGCGGTAATAGCCTCCGGATTTACTCTCTGTGCGAGGACATTCTCAATATACGCAGAATCAACGAGCTCATCACACTTCACGATAAGTGCGGGATCAGCCTTATCGGGTGCAGGAACATCGGCAAAAATGTCGAGTTTTGCCATTTCGTCGGATACAGTCTGTGCATGATCGGGAGGAAGCTGTGCGCCATCTTCCCAATACGCCTTGTATCCGTTATACTCTGCAGGATTGTGAGATGCTGTGATATTGAGTCCTGCGATACAGTTAAGATGAAGAATTGCGAAAGAAAGAACGGGGGTAGGTCTGAGTTCTGAGAACAGGTACACCTTGATACCATGTGCTGTAAGTACCTCTGCACATCTGTCTGCAAACACAGCGGAATTATTACGGCTGTCGTAAGCAATGACGACACCTCTCTCTTTTGCATCTCCGCCAACGTTCTCAATAAGGCGAGCGATACCCTCTGTTGCGTGAGCAACGGTACAGGTATTCATCATTGCAGTGCCTGCACCCATTTCGGCACGCAGACCTGCTGTACCAAAGGACATGTAACCCGAGAAAGCGAATTTCTTTCTGTCCTCATCCATTCCTTCAAGCTCCGCCTTAAGCTCTGCAGGAAGTGTGGGCTCAAGGAGCCATTTGTTGTAATTTTCTACGTATTCCATATATGAAAACCTTTCGTTTGATTTACTTTATTTCGGCATAGTAGCCATCAACAGTCAGATCAGCATCTCTGCCGAGATACATCATAAGACCGGATATATCTTTTTTGCAGAGACCTTTCACATCAAGAACCGCACTCACATGTGATACATCCCCGTAACCTATCTCCGCCGACAGTGTACTCGTCCCAAACACTCTCACGCCTTCAAGGTATGTCTCGGGAGAGCATGTCACATCTGCCGCAAACGACAGTCTCGTTATACTCTCATCTGACAGATCGGGAAAACCGAGAGCACACAACTGATAGGAGTATATTCCTCCGTCATCGCCACGTGTATTAAGGACACGGTGTATTTTAAGTCCGAATCTCTCACGAAGTCTGTCGAAAGATCTTAATCTGCCATCCACAGGATCTGTCATGGGCATAAGAGTATATCCGGAATGACCGTACTCCACACTTTCCGCACATGACGAAAACGAATCACCGTAAAGACATTCAAGCTCAATCCCGTGCATCCTGAACTCACCGACAACATCCTCAAGTCTTGCGATCTCAGGTATCATGACCGTATTTTCAGGACCGTAAAATTCCAGTTCCGTAACCGGTTCAGGCACATCTGCGGCATACCTGCAATAACATCTGCAAAAATGAGCAAGTACCGTTCTGTCATCGGCCGGTATTACAAGTCTTGCCACCGCAAGCGCATCTTCTGCACTGTCAGATCCAAGAGCAATTGATGCAAGCTCAAAAGCCGCACCCGAAACGTAACCCGTGTACTTTTGCATATATTCATCTGCTGCCCTCAGATTACCGGCAATGACAGCAAGCTTTTCGTCGTTCGTCATCAGAGACGGCTGAGAACATCGTAGCTGTCCGACAGGAACTCCGTCAGTTCTTCGGCTGTCAGCTTACGCTGGCTGAGGAGGCAGAGTGAATATATATGCTTTGCAAGCATTTTTGCGGTATCCTTATC